>CBHYLO010000135.1:0-9170 GCA_966128675.1 uncultured bacterium
CCCTGCGACGAGCGGGCCGTGCGTCGTGCGCACGGCCCGCTCGAGTTCACTCCAGCGCACGTCCGGCCGCGCTCGCGCGCGTCCGAGGGTGCGTCGTTCAGCCCTGCGGCGCGGCGGCGGTCGCCGTCGGGCGGACCACCTTGCGCTCGCGGATGCGGGCGGCCTTGCCGGTCACGTTGCGCAGGTAGTACAGCTTCGCGCGGCGCACGAGGCCGCGGCGGACCACGGCGACGCTGCCGATCATCGGGCTGTGCACCGGGAAGATGCGCTCAACGCCGATGCCGTTGCTGATCTTGCGGACGGTGAAGGTCTCGCTGACGCCGCTGCCGCGACGCGCGATGCACACGCCCTCGAAGGCCTGCAGGCGCTCCTTGTCGCCCTCCTTCACACGCACGTTGACGCGAAGCGTGTCACCGGCGCGGAACGCGGGGATCTCGCTGCGGAGCCACTCCTTCTGGGTCTCGATGAACGGATGCATATGACGCTCCTCGGGCTGGCGGTCTTCCGGGCTGGAGGACAGGCCCGATCGGTATACGGGTGGTGCGGACGGACAAGAGAATCGCAACGTAATTACATGGGGCGCCGCACGCTAGCCGCCCCCACCCCGACGTCGGGGGTTGACGACCGTGACCTGCGCGGTCGCGCTCGGATAGCCGGGGGCCTGCGCGGTGCCGTAGATCGTCACCTTGCCCGCCCGCAGCGCCGTCACGCGGCCCGTCCACGCGTCGACCGTCGCGACGCTCGCGTCGGACGAGGCGTAGTAGACGTTGGCGCCCACGACCGCGGTCCCGCTGGCGACGAGCGTCAGCGCGGCGCCCACGGTCAGCGTCTGCGCCGCCGGCGAGATCGCGAGCGGCACCGTCGGCGCCGGCGCGGGCGCCGGGCTCACCGTCCCGCCGGCCGTCACCGTCAGCGTCACGCTGGTGCCCGGATAGCCCGGGGCCTGCGCCGTGGCGTTGATCGTCACCGTGCCGACCGCGAGGCCCGTCACCCGGCCCGTCCAGGCGTCCACCGTGGCGACGCCGGGGTTCGACGACGTGTAGTAGACGTTCGCGCCCACGACCGCCGTGCCGCTGGCGACCAGCGTCAGCGTCGAGCCGACGGCGACCGACGGCGAGGCCGGCGAGAGGCTGATCGGGGACGACGTGGTGGGCGCCGGCGCGGGCGTGACGCTCGTGGCGGCGGTCACCGTCACGGTCGCCGTGGTGCCCGGATAGTTCGGCGCCTGCGCGGTGCCGCTGATCGTCACCGTGCCGGTCGAGACGCCGGTCACGCGCCCCGTCCACGCGTCGACCGTGGCGACGGCCGGGTTCGACGACGTGAAGTAGACGTTGGCGCCCGAGACGGCCGTGCCGCTGGCGACCAGCGTGACGCTCGCCCCCACGGCGACGGAGGTCGTCGCCGGCGAGAGGCTCACCGAGCCCGTCGAGGGCGCCGGCGCCGGCGCGGGCGCGGGGGCCGGCTCGGTCACCGAGCCGCCGAGGAAGCTCACCGACAGCAGCCGGTTCGCCTGGCTGCCGAGGAGCGACGTGATGCGGCCGACGACGCTGTTGCCGACGAGCGCGCTGTGCACCTGCGCCGGCGTCGCCGTGCGGTTGGCCGCGAGGTACAGCGCCGCGGCGCCGGCGACGTGCGGCGCCGCCATCGAGGTGCCGCTCATCGCGGCCGTGGCGGTCGTGCTGCCGATGTACGCCGACGTGATGTACACGCCGGGCGCCGCGAGGTCGACGCAGCTGCCGTAGTTGGAGAACGCCGCGTACACGTCGGTCTGGTCCGACGCGCCGACGGTGATCGCCGCCGGCAGGCGCGACGGCGACACGGTGCAGGCGTCGGTCGACGAGTTGCCCGCCGCGACGACCGCCGTGACGCCGGCGTTGATCATGTTCTGCACCGCCTGGTCGAACGTCGACGACGCCGCGCCGACCAGGCTCATGTTCGCGACCGCCGGCGTGCTGGGGTTCGCCTGCTTCTGGCGCACCACCCAGTCCATGCCGGCCATCAGCGACGAGCCCGCGCTGTTGCCCGAGCAGTCGAGCACGCGCACCGCGACGATGCGGACGTTCTTCGCCACGCCCGAGGTCGCGCCGCCGACCGTGCCGGCGACGTGCGTGCCGTGGCCGTTGCAGTCCACCGCGCCGCCGCCCGAGGTGATTGCGTCGTAGCCCGCGACCGCGCGGCCGCCGAACTCGACGTGCCCGGCGTTGATCCCGGTGTCGAGGATGTAGACCGTGACGCCCGAGCCGTCGTTGCCGTAGTTGTACGTGCCGTTCAGCGGCAGGTACGGCTGGTCGATGCGATCCAGGCCCCACGTCGCGCCGCTCTGCGAGCCGGCCATGCGGACGACGGGATCCGGCTCCACGAGCGCGACGTCCGGATCGGCGCGCAGCTCCGCGACGTCCTCGTCCGACAGCTCGGCGGCGAAGCCCTTGAGGACGGCCGAGTAGCTGTGCTTGAGCTTGGCGGGCTTCTTGGCCTTCCCGATCTTCTCCGCGGCCTTCGCCTCGGACTGGCCATTGCCGTCCGCGACGCCCGCGCGGAAGACGACCAGGTACTGCCCGGGCACGACCTCGGTGGCCGCGGGGCTCCGAGCCAGGCGCGGCGCGTCGGCGAGCGACGACGTCGCGGTGAGGTCGGGCGCCACGGGCGCGGGGGTGTCGCCCTGACAAGCGGCGAGGACCGTCACCACCAGCGTGGCGACGGGAGCAAGAACGCGTCGGACCATCGAACGAGGTTCTCCGAGCTCGGGGACCCACATGCAGGACGGCGCCCGTCGACTGGTGTCGAGGGCGGTCCACCTCACAGATCGACGGGCCCGAGCTGCACCCCGATCTGCTGCCCGGGCTGACACCCAGGCGACGGATGGGGACGAATCAAACCTGGCCCTGTCACCGCGTCATGTGACTGCGATCACCGACGCGCGTCGATTGCTATTGCTCAGTCCGTTCAGTCGCGTCCGGTCTGTCAGGACCGACAGACTCAGGCGTGTCGGGCGTCACAATAACCGCCGGATCAGCCGCGCGCGACGTCTCGTCGAGGCCGCCGGCGCGCGGCGCGCGCCGGGTGCGCGGCTTCTTGCCGCGCGGCTTCTCGGGTACCGGCTCGGGCTCGCCCGCGCGGCGCGCCGTCAGCCGCTTCCCCTCCCACTCGCGCCACGCGGCGATCTTCGCGTGGTCGCCGGAGAGCAGCACGGGCGGCACGTCGTGGCCGCGGTACGACGCCGGCCGCGTGTAGCTCGGCGCGCTCACGTCGCGGCCGTACCACGAGTCGCCGTAGGCGCTGTCGTGGTCGGACATCGCGCCCGGCAGCAGCCGCACGACCGCGTCGATGATGGCCAGCGCCGCGGGCTCGCCGCCGCTCAGCACGAACTCGCCGAGCGACAGCTCCTCGGTGGCGAGATGCTCGGCCACGCGCTGGTCGACGTCCTTGTAGTGCCCGCAGAGCAGCGTCAGCTCGTCGCCCTGCGCGAAGCGGATCGCGTCCGCCTGCGTGAACGTGCGCCCGCGCGGCGACATGAGCACGATCGGCGCGCGCGCGCCGATGTGCTCCACCGCCTCGAAGAAGGGCGCCGGGCGCATCACCATCCCCGGCCCGCCGCCGAACGGATAGTCGTCGACGGAGCGGTGCCGGTCGTGCGTGAAGTCGCGCAGGTCCACCATGCGGTACTCCACGCTGCCCGCCGCGCGCGCGCGCGCCGGGATGCTGAGCGACAGCGGCGCCTCGAAGAACGGTGGGAAGATGGTGACGACGTTGATCTTCAGCGGCGAGCGGCGAGCGGCGAGCGCCGAGTGGGCGCCGCGCTCGCTCTGCGTCCCCTGCTCCGCGTTATGCCCCTCGACGCTCGACGCTTCACGCTCGCCGCTCACTCCAGCAGCCCCTCGGGCGGATCGATCGTCAGCGTGCGCGCGCCGGTGTCCACCTCGGTCACGATCTCCGGGCGGTAGGGCACGAGCGCGGTGCCCTCGCGCGCGTCCAGCCGCACCTCGAGCATGATCCCGTGCGGCATCTCGTAGTAGTCGACCACCGCGCCGACCGCGGTGCCGTCGACGCGCTGCACGCGCAGCCCCACGAGGTCGTGCAGGTAGACCTCGTCGTCGCCGGGCGGCGGCAGCTCGGCCAGCGGCGCGAGCAGCGTGCGCTCGCGCCCCGACTCGGCGATCGTGCGGTCGGCGATCTCGTCGACGCGGACGATCCAGCCGTCCTTGTGCGGCGTGGCGCGGCGCACCGTCAGCGCCGGGGACTGCGGAAGCGGACGGCCGTCGGCGGTGCCCCCTAAAAGGCGACGGCCGGCCGCGAAGACCGCGGCCGGCTCGTTGGTGTAAGGCTCCACGACGAGCTCGCCGCGGATCCCATGCGCCTTCCGGATGCGCCCGACGATCGCCAGCTCGTCGGCGGGGTTGCCCCCGCCTCCGATGGACGTCGTCATGGCGCGCCGATCACTCCGCCGACTTCTCGGGGAGCGCGACGGCCGCGTTCTGGAGCTTCTGCGCCAGGCGCGTCTCGTGGCGGGCCTTCAGCACGCCCGCGCGGCGGAGCAGCGAGCGGACGGTGTCCGACGGCTGCGCGCCGACGTTCATCCAGTAGTTCACGCGATCGAGGTCGATCGTGAGCTTCTGGTCGTCGCTCTGGCGGGGCGCGTACTGCCCGATGATCTCGATGAACTTGCCGTCGCGCGGGCTCTTGCTGTCGGCGACGACGATGCGGTAGGCCGGCGCCTTCTTGCGGCCGACGCGGCGGAGACGGATACGAACCATGTGACGACTACCCCGTCAGAGGTGGTGGGTACTGCGCCCGAGCTCCTCGCGAACGCCGGCGGATCCGGGTCGCACTCGGGTCGAACGACGCTCGAATCGAGCGCCTAGCGGAAGCCGAACGGCCCCCGCGGCATGCCGGGCAGCTGCGGCATGCGGCCACCGCCGCCGCCCCCGCCCTGCGTCATCTTCTTCATCATCTTCTGCATCTCGCGGAACTGCTCCAGCAGGCGGTTGACCTCCTGCACGGGGCGGCCGGATCCCTTGGCCACCCGCAGCCGGCGCGAGCCGTTCATGAGCTCCGGGCGCGTGCGCTCGGCGTTCGTCATCGAGAGGACGATCGCCTCGACGTGCTTCATGCGCTTCGGGTCGAGGTTCGCCTGCTTCAGCATGCTGGCGTTGACCCCGGGCAGCAGCTTGAGCAGGTCCTTCATGGGCCCGAGCTTCTGCATCTGCTTCATCGCGACGAGGAAGTCGTTCAGGTCCATGCCGTCCTTGCGGACCTTCTTCTCGAGGCGCCGGGCCTCGTCCTCGTCGAACGCCGACTGGGCCTTCTCGACCAGCGTCAGCACGTCGCCCTGCTGGAGGATCCGCCCCGCCATGCGGTCGGGATGGAAATCCTCGAGGGCGTCGAGCTTCTCGCCCACGCCGATGAACTTGATCGGCTTCTTGGTGACGCCGTAGATCGACAGCGCGGCGCCGCCGCGGGCGTCGCCGTCCATCTTGGTCAGCACGACGCCGGTGACGCCGAGGGCCTCGTCGAAGCCCTGCGCGATGCGCACCGCCTCCTGGCCCGTCATGCCGTCGGCGACGAAGAGGATCTCGTCCGGGCGGACGGCCTCCTTCAGCCGCTTGAGCTCGGCCATCATGTCGGCGTCGATCTGCAGCCGGCCGGCGGTGTCGACGATGACCAGGCGGTCACGGCCGCGCTTGGCCTCCTCGATCCCCTCCTTCGCGATCCGGACGACGTCGTTCGTCGTGCGGTTGGCGTAGACGGGCACGCCGATCTGCTGGCCGACGGTCTCGAGCTGGTCGATGGCCGCGGGACGGTAGACGTCGGCGGCGACGAGGCGGACCTGGCGGCCCTCGGCCTTGAGCTTCCGCGCCAGCTTTCCGGCGGTCGTGGTCTTCCCCGAGCCCTGCAACCCGACCATCATGACGACGCTCGGCGGGATGGTGCTCAGCTTGAGCCCCTCGCGCCGCTCGCCGAGCATCTTCGTCAGCTCGTCGTAGACGATCTTGACCAGCTGCTGCGCCGGATTGACGCCCCTGAGCTGCGCAACGCCGACGGCCGCTCCCTCCACCCGCTCCAGGAACTCGCGGGTGAGCTGGAAGTTGACGTCGGCCTCCAGAAGGACGCGCCGGACCTCGCGCAGCCCCTCCTTGATGTCGGCCTCGGTGAGCGTCCCCTTCCCGCGCAGGCGGGCGAAGGTCGACTCGAGTTTCTCGGTAAGCTCGTCGAACATAGCCGTTGAAAGTACCGCGACTTAGACTCCGGAACAACCGGCCCGCCCCGGCCGGGTCCCCCCCTCCGGACGCCGCCCCCCACGTGGGCGGCGGTCCCGGCGCGCGGCCCCCGATCTCCGCGACGGGTATCGGTCGTGCAGGGGACGCCCCCGCTCCGAGGCCGAAAGCCGCCGCCTCCCGATCCTCCGGTCCAGCCGCGATGCCCCGACCCCAGCGCAAGGAAGAGATCCTCCGGTCCGAGGTCCCCCCGGTCCTCCCCCTGATGGCGCTGCGCTCGACCATCGTGTACCCGCTCGGCACGATCGCGGTGCAGATGGGCGCGCCCGAGAACCTCGCGCTCCTGCGCGCCAACGAGGACCCGGGCGTCATCGTGGCGCTGGTGGTCGCGCTGGGCGACCACGACGAGCCGATCGACAGCACCAAGTTCACCGGCAAGGTCGGCGTCGCGGCCCGCGTCCACGAGCGCATCAACCTGCCCGGCGACACGGTCCAGATCACCCTCCAGGGGCTGCGCCGGATCACGATCGACGGGATCGACCAGCTCAACCCGTACCCGGTCGCCCGGATCACGCCGGCCCGCGAGGTCCCGCCCGACGACGCGGACGTCGAGGACCTGGTCGCCCGCGTGACGTCGGCGGCCGAGACGCTGGCCAACCTCGTCGACCGCATCCCGGACGAGGTGCCCGCGATCCTGAAGATGAACGTCTCCGACCCGGGCCGCTTCGCGGACCTCGCGGCGACGAACATGAACTTCCGGATCGCCGACAAGGACGAGGTCCTCCAGAAGCTCGACGTCGGCGAGCGGCTGCGCTTCATCCTCTCGCGCCTCGAGCGCGAGGTGGCGCGCGCCCGCGTCATGGAGGACGTGAAGAAGCAGACCGAGATCAAGATCGAGCAGCACCAGCGCGAGTTCTACCTGCGCCAGCAGCTGCGCGCGATCCAGGCCGAGCTGGGCGAGACCGACCCGGGCGAGAAGGAGGCGGTGGACCTCCTGCGCAAGGTCGACGACGCCAAGCTCCCCGAGAAGGTCGCGCAGGAGGCGCGGCGCGAGGTCGAGCGGCTGCGCATGCTCTCGCCCGCCTCCAGCGAGTACCAGGTGGTGCGCACGTACCTGGACTGGGTGCTGTCGCTGCCGTGGAACGCGAAGTCGGGCGAGCAGGACAGCGCGATCGACCTCAAGAAGGTCGAGGACGCGCTGGGCGAGCGGCACTACGGGCTGGACGAGGCGAAGGACCGCATCGTCGAGTACCTGGCCGTGCGCAAGCTGCGCGCGATGACGCCCACCGCGCACGCCGCGCCGCTGGCCGACGACGACGAGCCGCGCGCGGTGGGCGCCGAGCCGGCGGTGCCGGCCGACGTGCCCGTGCCGGCCACGCCGCCCGTCGACGCCGACGCGGCGCCGAGCGAGGTGCGCGCGACCGAGGTGGCGCTGGCCGGCCCGATCCTCTGCTTCGCCGGCCCGCCGGGCACCGGCAAGACGTCGCTGGGCGAGGTGATCGCGAAGGCGATCGGCCGCCAGTTCTACCGCATCTCGGTGGGCGGCGTGCGCGACGAGGCGGAGGTGCGCGGCCACCGCCGCACGTACGTGGGCTCCATGCCCGGCCTGCTGATCCAGGCGCTGCGCCGCGTGCAGGTGCGCGACGCGGTATTCCTGATCGACGAGATCGACAAGATGTCGGGCGGCGGCCCGTCGGGCGATCCGACGGCGGCGATGCTCGAGGTGCTCGACCCGTCGCAGAACCAGAGCTTCGTCGACCACTACCTGAACCTGCCGTTCGACCTGTCGCAGGTGCTGTTCATCGCCACGGCGAACAACGTCTTCGACATCCCCGGCCCGCTGCGCGACCGGATGGAGATCATCCGCATCGCCGGCTACACGATCGAGGAGAAGGTCGAGATCGCGTGGCGCTACACGATCCCGAAGCTGCTGGAGGAGCACGGGATCACGGAGCAGGACATCGTCTTCACCGACGAGGTGCTGTCGTTCGTGGCGGCGCGCTACTCGCGCGAGGCGGGGCTGCGCAACTTCAGCCGCAACCTCGCGACGCTCATGCGCAAGCGCGCGCGCCGCAAGGCGGACGGCGAGCAGGGCGCGTGGGTCCTCGACCGCGAGAAGGTGGAGGAGGTCCTCGGCCCGCCGCGCTACGCGGTGGAGGAGGCGGAGAAGGAGCCCGAGGTGGGCGCCGTCACGGGCCTCGCCTGGACGTCCACGGGCGGCGACCTGATGGTGATCGAGGCGCTGCGCATGCCCGGCACGGGCCGCATGACGGTGACGGGCCAGCTGGGCGACGTGATGCGCGAGAGCGTGGACGCGGCGCACTCCTACGTGCGCTCGCGCGCCGAGACGCTGGGCATCGAGGCGCGCGACTTCAAGGACTCCGACATCCACATCCACTTCCCCGCCGGCGCGATCCCGAAGGACGGCCCGTCGGCCGGCATCGCGATCACGCTCGCGCTCTCCAGCGTCTTCTCGCGCCGCCCGGTGCGCCGCGACCTGGCGATGACGGGCGAGGTGACGCTGCGCGGCAAGGTGCTGGAGATCGGCGGCGTGAAGGAGAAGGTGCTGGCCGCCTACCGCGCGGGGCTGCGCGAGCTGATCCTGCCGAAGAGCAACGAGAAGGACCTGCGCGACGTGCCGAAGGAGGTGCGCGAGCACATCGAGTTCCGCTTCGTCTCGTCGATGGACGAGGTGCTGCGCATCGCGCTGCTGCCGAGCCCCGTGCCGAACGCCGACCGCGCGCCCGACGAGGACGTCGACGAGAAGGCCGCGGCGCCAATCGCCGACGCGGCCGACCTGGCGGTGGGCGAGAACCACCGGACGCCGAGTGCGAGCGTGGAGCCTGTGCCCCTCGCCGACGTGAAGCGGTAAGGCGGAGGACGGAACCGCGGAGGACGGAACGGCGGACGACGATGGGGCGTGAGACGATGGGGCGGACGCTGCGAGCTCGAAGCTTC
>CBHYLO010000136.1:0-9170 GCA_966128675.1 uncultured bacterium
CGACACGAAGTTCTGCATGCACTGCGGCAAGTCGATCCCGCGCAGCGCGAAGTTCTGCCCGGAGTGCGGAGGGACCCAGGAGTGACCCTGCCCGCCGACGTGGGCGGCGTGGAGTGGGTGCTCGAGGCGTTCGGGTGCGACGCGGCGCGCCTGCGCGACGCGCGCGCGCTCGGCGCGCTGGTGGACGAGCTGGTGGCGACGCTCGCGCTGCGCCCCGTGGCGCCGGCGCAGTGGCACCAGTTCCCGGGGCCCGCGGGGATCACGGGCCTCGTGCTGCTGGCCGAGTCGCACCTGGCGCTGCACACCTTCCCCGAGCACGCGTCGCTCTGCCTGAACCTGTTCTGCTGCGTGCCGCGCGCGGAGTTCGACTGGCCCGACGGCCTCGCGCGCCACGTCGGCGCGACCGACGTGCGCGTGCGCCGGCTGGAGCGCGCGTACGCCGGTCGCGCCGTCATCACCGCCCACGCATGACCGGACGCTCGGCCAACTGCCCGAACTGCGGCGCGCCGGTCCTCTTCATCTGGTCCGGCGCCGTGCAGACGACGTGCGCCTACTGCCAGTCGGTGCTCGTGCGCCACGACGTGGACCTGATGCGCGTCGGCACGGTGGGCGACGTGCCGCCCGACGCGTCGCCGATCCAGCGCCGCGCCACGGGCCGCTGGCGCGACCGCGGCTTCACCGTCGTCGGCCGCATCGTCTACGAGCACGCGCGCGGCGCCTGGAGCGAGTGGCACCTGCGCTTCGACGACGGGACGGGCGGGTGGCTCTCCGACGCGCAGCTGGAGTGGGCGGTGACGGAGCTCGTGGAGCCCACGCCCGCGCTGCCGCGCGATCCGCTGGGGCAGGGGCGGGGCATCATGCGCGGCATGACCATGCAGCACGGCGGCGAGACGTACACCGTCACCTCGGTGACGCGCGCGCGCTACCGCGGCGTGGAGGGCGAGCTGCCCTTCGTCTACTGGGACAAGGCCGAGGTGCCGTTCGCCGACCTGCGGACGCCGACCGCGCGCTTCGCGACCATCGACTACAGCGAGGACCCGCCGCTCTTCTTCGCCGGCGAGTTCGTGACCTTCGAGAGCCTCCAGCTGGGCGGGCTGCGCGAGTTCGAGGGATGGCCGCTCCCGCGCTGAGCGCGCGCGCCGTCCGCGCGCTGAGCTGCCCGAGCTGCGGCGCGGCCATCGTGCTGCGCGGCTTCGCGTGGACGCAGACGGTCGCCTGCGCGAGCTGCACCGCGGTGCTCGACGCGAAGGATCCGAACCTCGCGATCCTCCAGGGCGCCGCCGCGCGCATGCGCGTCACGCCGCTGATCCCGCTCGGCGCCCGCGGCGAGTGGCGCGGCGCGCCGCACGAGGTCATCGGCTTCCAGCAGCGCACGATCCGCTCGGGCGAGGGGACGTGGTCGTGGCGCGAGTACCTGCTGTTCAACCCGTACCGCGGCTTCCGCTACCTGACCGAGTACGACGGCCACTGGAACGACGTCGTGCCGCTGCAGGCGCTGCCCGAGGTGGGCGGCCTCGCGCACCCGGTCGCGCGCTACGGCGGCGAGAGCTACAAGCACTTCCAGACGGCGCGCGTCGAGACGACGTTCGTCATCGGCGAGTTCCCGTGGGAGGTGCGCACGGGCGACCACGTCGAGGTGCGCGACTACGTGGCGCCACCGCGCGCCCTGAGCGCGGAGACGACCGACGACGAGACGACGTGGTCGCTGGGGACGTACGTCGACGGCGACGCGATCTGGCGCGCCTTCCGGGTCGAGGGGAAGCCGCCCGCGCCCCAGGGCATCTACAGCAACCAGCCGTCGCCCTTCCGCGGGAAGGTCGGGGCGCTGTGGACGACGTTCGCGGTGCTCGTCGCGCTGCTGATGGTGACGCTGCTCGGCCGCGCGGTCACGGCCCGCAACGCGGAGGCCTTCACGCGGCAGTACGTCTTCCGCGGCACGTCGGCGGACGTCCCCGCGCCCACGTCGGCGATCGACTCGGTGACGCGCGGCGCCGGGACGGCGTTCGTCACGCCCTCGTTCACGCTCGACGGCGCGCAGTCCAACGTCGTCGTCGAGACGGAGACGAACGTGGACAACCAGTGGCTGTACGTGGACTACGCGCTGATCAACGAGGCCACGGGGCAGGTGTACGACTTCGGGCGCGAGGTGAGCTACTACAGCGGCACCGACAGCGACGGCCGGTGGAGCGAGGGCTCGCGCACCGACCGCGCGCGCATCGGCGCCGTGCCGGGCGGGCGCTACTTCCTGCGCGTCGAGCCGTCGGGCGACGCGGCGGGGCGCAGCATCGCGTACACGGTGCGCGTGCGCCGCGACGTGCCGAACCTGCTCTACTACCTGCTCGGCCTGATCGCGCTGGCGCTCCCGCCGGTGCTCGGCACGCTGCGCGCAGCGAGCTTCGAGACGCGGCGCTGGGCGGAGAGCGACCACGCCCCTTCCGGCAGCGACGACGAGGACGACGACGAATGAGGACGCCGCTCTACGCCATCTTCGGCCTGCTGGTGCTGGCCGGCGCCGCGTGGGCCGACCTGCGCGGCTGGACGCCGATCCGCGCCGGCGAGGCGCGCGTGGGCCCGCGCTCGGTGCGCGAGAACCCCGGCGCCTACCGGACGGTCTACCGCAGCTCCACGCGCTACCGGCTGGGCAAGTAGCGCCCGCCCCTTCCCGATCCGGACCCGAGCATGACCTACGACCTCTCGACCAACCTGATCGCCGCGGTGCTCTTCGCGCTGCTCGGCATCATCATCTTCGTGATCGCCTTCGTGGTGGTGGACAAGCTGACGCCGGGCGACCTGTGGCACGACATCATCCGCGACCGCAACACGGCGATGGGGATCGTGATGGCGGGGATCGCGATCGGGCTGTCGATCATCATCGCGGCGGCGATTCACTGACGGCGTTGCGGGCTGCGGATCCGGCTCCTTCGTGCCCTCGGCGTCCGTCATCGCAGCCGGCCTGCACGAACTACTCCTTTGGATACGGATGCTCCGGATCTGAACGGATGAGACGGATCGCTCCGCGTGGCGGCCACGCTCCGTGTACCGAGAGGAGCGATCCGGAGCATCCGTCTCATCCGGAGCATCCGTAGCCCCTCGTTCGCCGACCAGTGCCAGGCGCGCCGACTCGCGAAGAGCGAAAGGCATTGGACAGGATGACCGGATGACCAGGACGCTCCTCGAGGCGCATGGAGCAGCGCGCCGGTGCGGAGGCTCCGTGTCATCCTGTCATCCTGTCAGAGCAGTTGGCCGTTCGGTCCAGCGCACCGACACGTCCCGCGCAGCCCTGCACGCAGCACGCAGCACGCAGCTTCCCCAGCCGAGATGGATTCGAAGTCCGACCATGCCCGCCCGATGGCGGTGGCGCTGTTCGTCACCGTCCTGCTGATCGCCGCCTGCGGGCTCGTCTACGAGCTCGTCGCCGGCGCGCTCGCCAGCTACCTGCTCGGCGACAGCGTCACGCAGTTCTCGACGGTCATCGGGACGTACCTGTTCGCGATGGGCATCGGCAGCTGGCTGTCGCGCTACGTCGGCCGCGGGATCGTCGCCCGCTTCGTCACCATCGAGCTGCTGGTGGCGGTCGTGGGCGGGTTCAGCTCGACGCTGCTCTTCCTGGCGTTCGCGTACACGGACGCGTTCCGGCTGACGCTCTACCTGCTCGTCGGCATCATCGGCACGCTGGTGGGGCTGGAGGTACCGCTGCTGATGCGCATCCTCCGCCACCAGTTCGACTTCAAGGACGTCGTCGCCAACGTCCTCACCTTCGACTACCTGGGCGCGCTCGGCGCCTCGCTGCTCTTCCCGCTGGTGCTCGTGCCGCGGCTGGGGCTCGTGCGCGCGGCGCTGCTGTTCGGGATCGTCAACGCGCTGGTCGCGGTGTGGAGCATCTGGCTCTTCCGCGACCGGCTGGGCGCGCGGCGCGGGCTGGTCGCGGCGAGCGCGGTCGTGCTGCTCCTGCTCACCGCCGGCATGTGGCGCGCCGAGCGGATCACGCAGCTGGCCGAGGAGAGCCTGTACGCGGACGACGTCGTGCTGGCGCGCAACACGCGCTACCAGCGCATCGTGCTCACGGCGTGGAAGGACGACCTGCGACTCTTCCTCAACGGGCACCTGCAGTTCTCGTCGCGCGACGAGTACCGCTACCACGAGGCGCTGGTGCATCCGGGGCTGAGCGCGCTGCCGGGCGCGCGGCGCGTGCTGGTGCTGGGCGGCGGCGACGGGCTCGCGGTGCGCGAGATCCTGCGCTACCCGGGCGTGCAGGAGGTCGTGCTGGTGGACCTCGACCCGGCGATGACGCAGCTCTTCCGCACGCACCCGCGCCTGACCGCGCTCAACGGCGGCGCGCTGAGCGACCCGCGCGTGCGCGTCGTGAACGACGACGCCTTCGTCTGGCTGGGGGCGAGCCGCGACGTCTTCGACTTCGTCGTCGTCGACTTCCCCGACCCGTCGAACTACGCGGTGGGGAAGCTGTACACGGTGGCGTTCTACCGCCTGCTGGCGCGCCACGTGAGCCGCGACGGGCTGGCGGTGGTGCAGAGCACCTCGCCGCTGTTCGCGCGCCGCTCGTACTGGAGCATCGTGGCGACGCTGCGCGCGGCGGGGATGGCGACGTATCCGTACCACCTGTACGTGCCGTCGTTCGGCGAGTGGGGCTTCGCGCTCGTGCGCCCGAACGGCGGCGAGGGCTACGTGCCGCCCGCGACGCTGCCGGCGGGGCTGCGCTACCTGACGCCGCGCGAGCTGCCGCAGCTGTTCGCGTTCGCGACCGACATGCTGCCCGTGCCGGCGCGCCCGAACCGCCTCAACGACCAGGCGCTGGTCCGGTACTACGAGGAAGATTGGGCAGCGATGAACCGCTGACGGGCGCCGCTGGGGAGCCTGAGAACGCGCTGCCGGGCGCTCCCGTTCGCGGCGGCGACCCGAGCGCCGAGCGCCGAGCGCCGGGCGAGGAGCCGATGCCCCCCGGGCCGGGGGGCCCACCCGCGCCCCGGCCCCCCCGCGCGGGGGGTGGCCCGCCGCCCGGGCGCGGGGCGCTCGGCGCTCAGCCGGCGCGCCTTCGTGGTGTCGGCCGCGCTCGGAGGTGCGGCGCTCCTCGGAGCCCCGGCATTGATCCGGTTGCGGCGCAAGACGGATCGTCCGCTCGCCGGCGCTCTCGTCGACGACTCCAGCGCCGCCGGCCACGCGCTGCGCGACGGGCGCGCGGACGTCCCGGTGCGGCGCGTCGTGCGCACGCCCGTCGTCATCGTCGGCGGCGGCGTCGCGGGGCTCTCGGCCGCGTGGTGGATGCAGCGGCAGGGGATGCGCGACTTCGTGCTGCTGGAGCTGGCGCGGAACCCCGGCGGCAACGCGCGCGGCGGGCAGAACGCCGTCAGCGCGTTTCCGTGGGGCGCGCACTACGTGCCGGTGCCGCACCCGCGCGCCGAGCACGTGCGGCTGCTGTTCGCGGAGATGGGGATCCTGGGCGCCGACGGGACGTGGAGCGAGACCGACCTCTGTCACGCGCCCAAGGAGCGCACCTTCATCCACGGGCGGTGGCGCGAGGGGCAGCTGGAGGCGTTCGCGATGGACGCCACCGAGCAGGGGGAGCTGCGGCGCTTCGAGGAGACCGTCCAGGCGCTGCGCGCGGGCGGTGCGTTCACGGTGCCGCTCGCCCTCGGCGCGGCCGATCACGACGTCGCCGCGTCGCCGCTCGACGGACTGACGGCCGAGGCGTGGCTGGCGCGCGAGGGTTTTCGCTCGCCGGCGCTGCGCTGGCTGGTGGACTACGCGTGCCGCGACGATTTCGGGACGCGCGCGCGCGACGCGTCGGCGTGGGCGGCGCTGCACTACTTCGCGGCGCGCGACCACGACGAGGACGGGCCGCTGACGTGGGCCGACGGGAACGCGCGCCTCGCGCGCCACCTCGCGTCGCGCGTGGGCGAGCGCGTCATCACGGGCGCGCCCGTGCGTCGCGTGGCGCGCGACGGCGCGGGCGGCCGGATGCGCGTGCTCGCCGGCGACACGGCGTGGGAGTGCGACGCGGTGGTGTGGGCCGCGCCGACCTTCCTCGCGCCGCACGTCGTCGCGGGCGCGCCCGCCGTGCCGTGGCGCTACGCGCCGTGGATGGTCGCCAACCTGACGCTCGACCGGCGGCCGGCCGCGCGCGCGCAGGACGCGCCCGAGGCGTGGGACAACGTCATCGCGGACTCGCCGGCGCTCGGCTACGTCGTGGCGACGCACCAGGCGCTGCGCGGCGTGCCGGAGGAGCGCACGGTGTGGACGTACTACTGGCCGCTCGCCGACGCGGCGCCCGCCGATGCGCGCCGGCGGCTGCTGGCGATGGACTGGCGCGCGTGCGCCGAGCAGGCGGTGGCGGACCTGGAGCGCGCGCATCCGGACCTGCGCGCGTGCGTGTCGCGCGTGGACGTCATGCGCTACGGGCACGCGATGCCGCGCCCCGAGCCGGGCTTCCTGGCGGCGCGGCGCGACTGGTGGGACCCGCCGCGCGACGCGCGCGTGCTGTACGCGAACTCGGACGTCAGCGGGCTGTCGCTGTTCGAGGAGGCGCAGTGGCGCGGGATCGCGGCCGCGGAGCGAGCGCTGGCGCTGGTGGGGCGCGGCTAGCGTCACAGGGCGTCACGGCGCGCGGCTGGAACGGCCGATGCGGGGCGGGTGCGCCACCCACCGGCGCCGCCACGTCGACGGTGCGCGGAGCGCGTCCCCTGCCATCCGGAGGCTCCCATGTCGAAGCCGCAGCCCTCGCCCGCGTCCCTGACCCTGGCCGACGCGCGGCGCATCATCGCCGCCGGGGAGCGCAAGGCCGACGACATCGGCCAGCCGATGAACATCGCGGTGGCCGACGCGGGCGGGAACCTGATCGCGCACGTCCGCATGGACGGCGCGTGGATGGGCAGCATCGACATCTCGATCAAGAAGGCGTGGACGTCGCGCGCCTTCGACATCAGCACGAAGGAGCTGTCGACGCTGACGCAGTCCGGCGGCGACTTCTTCGGGCTTCACGCCTCCAACGACGGGCGGGTGATGATCTTCGCCGGCGGCGTCCCGCTGAAGCGCGACGGCGTGGTGATCGGCGCGGTAGGCGTCAGCGGCGGGAGCGGGAAGCAGGACCACGAGGTGGCGGAGGCGGCGGCGAAGGCGCTGTAAAGCACCTGTGACGCGAGCGTCCGGCGAAGCACGGCACGCTCCGCCGGACGCTGCGCTCGTCCGCTATGCGTCAGTCCTTGTACGGATCGAACTCGTCGGCGCCGGCCATGACGACGATCAGCGGCCGCAATGTGTGCACGATCTCGATCGTGCCGCCCTGGGCCGCCAGCACGTCGGGCAGGCGCCGATACGCGTGCGGGCTCTCGTCCAGCCCACCGCCGCGGAGGATCACGCCGCGCTCGCGCATCCAGCCGTCCATCATCTCGGGCGTCACCGCGCCCGGCTTGAGGATGCGGCCCGTCCGCCGGTCGCGCTTCCCCGCGGCGGCGGTGCGCGACAGCACGCGTCCGGCGCCATGGACCGTGGAATAGAGCGCGGCCCGCTGCGCGTCGCGCACGTCGTCGGTGCGTGCGCCCATCTTCGGATCGGCGCCACGGATGATCACCGCGTCGTCGCCCATCGAGCCGCCGACGAAGCCGAGCTGCCCGGGAAACGCCGGCGTCGCGCCCTTGCGTATGACCACGAGCTCCTCGCCACCGTGAACCTCAGACCACCCGAAGTTGTGATGGTTGTGCACGAGCTCCAGCTCGCGCGCGCCCATCAGCGTCACGACCTTGCGCGCCACCCATTCGCGTCCCGCGTAGGCGTAGCGGCCGGCGAGGTGCATCAGCGTCCAGTAGTCCTCGCCCATCTGCGTGCGCAGCGACAGCAGCGTCTCCTGCTCGCCCGCGCGCTCGCCCCACCGCTTTCCCTGCCCGAGGGCGTTGAAGCCCATGGCGATGGTGTGGCCGAGGCCACGGCTGCCGAAGTGGACGCCGATCCACAGCGCGCCCGTCTCGTCCGCGAACACGTCGACGTAGTGGTTGCCGCCGCCGATGGTGCCGAGCTGCTGCCGCGCCTTGGTCTTCAGCGCGGCGACCTCCTTCTTGCCGCCGGGCACCTCGCGCCACGCAGGATCGTCGAACAGCGGGTCGTCCGTCGGCGCGTCGTCGGCGCGGTTGCGCCGGCCCATGCCGAAGCTCATCGACCCCGCGATCTCGTCGGCCAGCCCCTCGAGCGTGCGGCGCTGGCGCTCCGGCGTGTCGCCGAGGCTCGCCAGCGTGTGATCGGTGCGGATCGCGGCGTTGCCGCACGCGATATCCACTCCAACGCCCATCACCGACACCTGCTCGTGGTACGCCGCGACGCCACCCACGGGCATCACGTAGCCGTGGTGCGCGTCGGCCATCAGCGCCGATGCGGCGGCGTGGCGCGCGACGTCGCGCATCTGTGCCAGCGTGCCGGGCTCGTGCTCCCCGAAGACGGCGATGCCATCGACCATGCGCGGACCCGCGCTCACGTCGTCGCTCATGCCGACGCGAGATCGCAAGCCGACGGCCAGCGCACGGCGCGCGCGCGGCGTATACGAAACCGGACGCCGGACCGGGCAGCCGGTCGCCGTCCCGCCCGCACTCCCCACGACCCCACCCGACCCCGATGCGCCGTCGCGTCCCGCCACGCCTCCTCCTCCCGCTCGCTCTCGCCGGCGTCCCGCTCGGCGCGCAGCAGCCCGCCGCCGCGCCGCCCGCGGCACCGGCCGAGCGCGTGTCCGCGATCGCGCCGCCCAAGCGCCCGCTCCCCTCCGAGGCCGCGAGCGCGAACGTCACGCGCTTCTCCTACATCGTCTACGGCGACACGCGCGGCCGCCGCGACGGCACGGCCGAGCAGTACGAGCACTCGCTGGTGGTCGACGGGATGATCCGCGCGATCCGCGCGCTGGAGAACGGCCCCGATCCCGTGAAGTTCGTGCTGCAGAGCGGCGACGCGGTGGTGAACGGGCGCGACCCGAAGCAGTGGAACGTCAGCTTCGTGAGCCTCATCAACCGGCTGACGACCGACGGCGGCGTGCCGTACTTCCTCGCGCCCGGCAACCACGACGTCACCGGCTCCGCGGACCTCGCGTCGCCCGGGCGGCAGGAAGGGCTGCGCAACTACCTGAGCGCGGTGAGCCAGCTGATCCCGCCCGACGGCGCGACGCGGCGGCTGCCCGGCTA
>CBHYLO010000137.1:0-9162 GCA_966128675.1 uncultured bacterium
CTACGGCCTGAACGACGGCGCCGCGTGGGCGGGGCGCGGCGCGTCGGCGCTGGTGCGCACGGGCGCGGCGCTGCAGGTGGGGCGCGTGCGGCGGGTCGTCGCGCCGGAGCTCGCGATCGCGCGCCACGACCCGTTCGAGCTGCGCGCGCTCGATCTCGCTGGTCGCAGCCCAGACGCGTCGCCCTTCTACGCCGGCCGTGCGTCCATCGACCTGCCGACGCGCTTCGGCGACCGCGGCTTCGCGCGGCTCACGCCCGGCCAGTCGACGCTCGCGGTGCGCGTGGGCGGCGCGGAGGTCGGCGCCAGCAGCGAGAACGCCTGGTGGGGCCCGGGCCAGTGGAACGCGCTCGTCCTGGCGCCCGGCGCGGAAGGCTTTCCGCACGTGTTCGCGCGGACGCGTCGTCCCGCGCGCACGCGCCTCGGCGACGTGGAGGCGCGCGCGCTCGTGGGGGTGCTGACGCCGTCGATCTACCTCGACGCGGACGTGACGGACTCGCAGCGCGCCTTCAGCGGCGTCGCCGCGATGCTGCGGCCCGCGCTCGTGCCGAACCTCACGGTCGGCGTCGCGCGCACGGTGGTGACGTCCATCGACCGCGACCTCGACTTCGTCGGCCACTTCGCGGACGCGCTGACCGTGTGGAGCCCCACGCCCGACGGCGACGCGCGCCCGCGCGGCGACCAGCTCACCGGCCTGTTCGCGCGCTGGCGGCTGCCCGACGACGGCGCGGAGCTGTACGGCGAGTGGGCGCGGAGCGGCACGCCGCGGTCGGTGCGCGACCTCTTCCTCGTGCCGCAGGACGGGCAGGCGTTCACGTTGGGCGCGCGCGTGCTGCGGCCGCTCGGCGCGCGCGGGCGCGCGGTGCGCGTGCAGGCGGAGCTGACCGACGCCGAGCAGTCGCTGGCGCTCCGCGACCGGCCGCAGCCGCCGCCATTCTACACCGGCCTCGCGACGCGCGAGGGCTACACCAACCGCGGCCAGCTGCTCGGCGCGGCCATCGGGCCGGGCGGGTCCGCGCAGTGGCTCGCCGCCGACCACCTGACGCCGCGCACCTCGCTCGGCCTCGTGCTGGGCCGCATCCGCTGGAACAACGACGCGCTCTACGACCAGCCGAACCCGACGTTCCTGCGTCACGACGTCAGCACGCTGCTGGGCGCGCGCGCCACGTACAGCACGCGCGCGCTCGACGTGCGCGGCGAGGCGACGTGGGCGCGGCGCTACAACTACCTGTTCCAGAACGGGCTCGCCAACCCCGGCGGGCGCCGCACGGTGGACGTCACCAACCTGACGTTCACGCTCGCCATCGAGCCACGATGAGCCAGGCGATGGACGCGGCGGCGTGCCGCGTGTGCGACGCGCGCGCGTGGGGGGCACGGCTCGAGGCGCGCGAGCGGCAGTTCGGGCTTCCGGGCCGCTTCACGTACGCCACCTGCACGTCGTGTGCGTCGCTGCAGCTGCTCGATCCGCCGGCCGACCTCGCGCCCTACTACCCGAGCGGCTACTACAGCTTCGACGGCGGCAACGGCGCGGGCCTCGTCGCGCGCCTCAAGGGCGCGGCGTCACGCTACGGCGTGACGGGGCGCGGGCTGCTCGGCCGCGCCGCCGCGACGCTCGCGCCGCCGCCGACCGCCGGCATGCACGCCTGGCTGCGCCGCGCCGGTACGACGCCGCAGTCGCGCATCCTCGACGTCGGCAGCGGCGGCGGCGCGCTGCTGCGGGCGCTGGACGCGGCGGGCTACGCGCACCTCACCGGCGTCGACCCGTTCCTCGGGGGCGACGCGCGCGTGGGCCGCGTGACGCTGCGGCGCGCGACGGTCGAGCAGCTCGCGGGCGAGGCGCGCGGCGCGTTCGACCTCGTGATGATCCACCACGCGCTGGAGCACGTGCCCGCGCCGCGCGAGACGCTGGCGGCGATGCGCGCGCTGCTCGCGCCGGGCGGCCACTGCCTCGTGCGCGTGCCGCTCGCGCCGTCGCTGGCGCTGGAGCGCTACGCCGATCGGTGGGTGCAGCTGGACGCGCCGCGGCACCTCGTGATCCCGTCGGAGCGCGGGCTCGTGGCGCTGGCCGCCGCGGTGGGCCTCGCGCTCGTGACGAGCGCCCACGACTCGGACGGCATCCAGGTCTGGGGCAGCGAGCTGTATCGGCGCGACGTCACGCTGAGCGAGGGCGCGCGGCAGGTGGGCTGGCTGGCGAAGCAGCGCGCGCGTCGCTTCGCGCGGCGCGCCAACGCCGCGCGCCGCGGCGACCAGGGCGCGTTCCTGTTCCGCGCCGTCTGAGGCCGCGGCCGACGCGCGGTCGGGCCGTCAGGCGGCGTCCGTGACCGCGGGTGCGCCGCGCCGCACGCGGGCCCGCACCATCGCCTGCACCAGCGCCCGCTCGTCGGGCGCGACGAGCCGGGTCCACACGGTGACGGCGAACGCGACGAGCACCGCGAGCGCGTAGGCGACGCGCGCCCCGCGCGAGGGCAGCCACGCGGGCAGCAGCAGCAGCGGCGTGCCCACGGCCGTCAGCACCGCGAGGCGGCGCAGCACGACGCGCGCCTCCGGCACGATGCGGCCGCCGATCCAGAGCAGCGCCGCGGTGTCGAACGCGACGCGCGCGCCCCACGCGACCACGACGCCCACCGCCCCGAGCCCGTGCAGCAGCGCCCAGAGCGCGCAGAGGTACGGCACCAGCTCGACCAGGTGCAGCTTGCCGGTGACGTCCGCGCGGCCCGTGGCCTGCAGCAGCGTGTACGCCAACTGGCCCGCGATGTTGATGAACACCGCCGCGGCGAGCCCCTGCGCCAGCGGCGCCGCGTGCCGCGCGAAGTCCGCGCCGAGCCACACGCCGAGCCATTCCGGCGCGAGCGCGATGATCGCGAGCGCCGCCGGGAACACCGCGAGCAGCGCCGCGCGGCCGCCGCGGTCCAGCAGCAGCGCCGCCTGCGCCCGGTCGCGCTGCACCGCGAGCGCGAGCGCCGGGAAGAGCACGGGCAGCAGCACCGACGTCACGATCCAGAGCCGCGTGACGGCCTCGTACGCCGTGGCATAGTACGTCACCGCCGCGATCGACAGCACGGCGCTCACCGCGAAGCGATCGAGCGAGTACATGAGCGGGCTGACGACGTTGCTCACCGTCATCCACCCGCCGACCGCGAGGAGCGGGCGCACCATCGCGCGGTCGGGGGCCACCACGCGCCGCACCGGCGGGAAGGCGCGGCGGCACTGCACCACGTGCGCCCACCAGAGCAGCGCGCGCCCGAGGGCGAGCACGCCCACGGTCGCCGGCAGCGTCGCCGACCAGGGGAGCACCGCGAGCGGGCCGAGGAAGGTCAGCAGCGCGAGCGGGACGCGCAGCGCGTTGACGCGCGCGAAGTCCTGCGTCGCCTCGAGAATCCCGCGGAAGCCCGCGGTCGACACGGTGAACGGGATCGCGAGGCCGAGGATCTGAAACGCGCGCACGCTCTCCGCCTGCAGCGCGACCGGAATCTTCAGCACGCTCGTCACGAGCCAGGGCGCGAGCAGCGCGATCGCCAGCCCGCCCGCGACGCCGAGCGGCGCCATGAGCCAGAGCGCGGTCCACGTCAGCGCGGGCAGCTCGTCGTGCGACTCGCGCCCCAGCCGCTCCGACACCAGCTGGGTCAGCGCGCGCCCGAGCCCGAGGTCGAAGAGGCTGAAGTAGCCCACCATCGTCCACGCGAGACTGAGCACGCCGAAGCGCTCGGTGCCGAGGGCGCGCACCAGCACCGGTATCGCGCCCAGCGCGAGCACCACCGGCAGCAGCCAGCCGAGCGCGTTGAGCCCGACGTTGCGCACGAGCAGGCGGCCGCTCGCGAGACGCTCGGGACGGAGCCGGGAGGTGGGCACGGTGCGCGGCGGTCAGCGCGGCGGCGCGAGGCGCCAGACGTCGCGCAGGCGCACCTCGTCGCCGTCGAACGTCGGCAGGCGCACGCCCGTGAAGACCGTGTCGCGCAGCGGCGCGGGCGGCACGATGCGCAGGTCGCCCACCACCTCGCCGCTCGCGAGCGGCGTCGGCGCGAGCCGGAAGCGCCCGGACGCGTTGCTCGTCTCGACGAGCAGGCTCTCCGCGACCGCGATGCCGCCGGTGCGGCGGAACTCGATGCGCGCCCCCGCCACCGGGCTGCCGTCGTCCGCGCGCTGCAGCTCGCCCACGTAGAGCAGGCTCGGCCCGACGCGGAACTGGCCGGCGAAGCGCACGCTGTCGGCGTCGAACGTCGAGAGCCGCACGCTGCCGATCGCGACGTCGCGCGTGTCGCCCGGCGCGCGCGCCGTCAGGACGCCCTCGACCGTGCCCTCCTCGCGCGTGTCGGGCGAGAGCGCGAAGCCGCCCCAGTCGAGCGTCCGCACGGTGAACGTGTCCGCGCGCAGCGTGATGCCGCCCGTGCGGCGGAAACTCACGCTCCACCCCGCGGCGGCGGCGCCCGTCGCGCGCTGCACGAGCTGCCCGGCGTACGAGAGCTGCTGCCCGATGCCGAAGCGCCCGATGAAGCGAACCGAGTCGTCGGCGCTGGCGCGCACGCGCACGCCGCGGAAGGTCACCGGCGCGGCCGACCCGCCGCGCGCGACCGTGAGGTCGCCGATCACGTCGCCGGCCGAGTCGGCGACCAGCGTGAGCCCGAAGCGCCCGTCGGTCGTGCTGCGCACCTGCAGCATCGCCGGCGTCGCCGTCACCCCGCCCGTGCGCGTGAAGGTGACCTGCGCATCGGCGAGGGGCGTGCGGTCGCCACGGAACACCAGCTCGCCCGCCCCCACCGCCTGGATGCCGATGCCCAGCACGCCGAAGAAGCGCAGCTCGTCGGAGTCGTAGACGCCGAGCCGCACGCCGCGCACGACGAACGGCGCGGCGAGCCCGCCGCCGCGCACCGTGACGTCGCCGACCACCTCGCCCGCGGCCTCCGTGGCCGGCGCCGGCGCGAGCTGCGCGCGGCCCTCCGCGTTCGTGCGCGCGGTGACGACGTCGCCCGAGAGCGCGACGCCGCCGGTGCGGCGGAACTCGACGTCGGCGCCGACCAGCGGCTGGTTCGTGCCGCGCGCGCGCACCTCGACCACGTACGCGAGCGTCGCGCCCACGCGGAAGGCGCGGTCGAAGGTCGGCAGGCGGTCCGTCACGCGCACCGTCATCCGCACGTTGCGGACGGTGTACGACCGCGGGAAGCCCGGCGGCGTGAGGAGCAGGTCGCCGACCACCTCGCCCGTCTCCAGTGCCAGCGACTCGAGGTAGAAGTAGCCGTCGGGCCCCGCGCCGGTGCGCACCGTGTCGCCGGCCGCGAGCCGCGCACCCGAGGTGCGCACGAAGCGCACGCCGCTGTACGCGAGCGGGACGTTCAGCCGCCGATAGGTGAGCGCGGCCACGTAGTCGAGGTACGGCTGCGTCACGAACGTCGGCAGCACGCCGCCGCCGCCGCGGACCGTGGACGGCGCGAGGTGGAGGTCGCGCACGACGTACGACGGCAGCCCGGGCGGCCGCACGGTCAGCTCGCCGACCACCTCGCCCTCGCCCGACGCGTTGGCGCGCAGCACGTATCGCCCCTCGGCGTCGGTGCGCACGACGACTGAGTCGCCCGCGAGCGGCGCGCCGCCGGTGCGGTGGTACGCGAGCGTCACGCCCGCGATGCCGCGGCCGGACTGGAAGTCGATGACCTTGCCCGAGTAGCTCACCTCGCGGTCGACGCGGCAGCCCGCGACCTCGCCGACGCACGGATCGCAGGCGGCGGCCAGCGCGGCCGCCAGCAGCGCGCCGACGCCGAGCAGCGCGCGCCACGCGCGTGCCTGCAGACCGGCGCTCACGTCAGCGCCCCGCGCACGATCGCGCGCGCGCGCGCCCAGTCGCCGCGCAGCGCGTAGCGCGCCAGCAGGCCGACGCGCGTGGCGTAGAACCAGGCGGCGAAGCGCGCGCGCGCCAGCGGCCCCGCGCGCAGCGCCACGAACCGCCGACGGTTGCGGTCGCGCTGCGCGATCTGGAACGGCGACGGCTCCGCGCCGGCCGGCGGCACCTTGTGCGCGAGGCGCGCCCGCGGCTCGTAGACCAGCGCGAAGCCCGCCTCGCGCAGGCGGTACGACAGGTCGACGTCCTCGTTGTAGGCGAAGAAGCTCTCCTCGAAGCCGGCGACCGCCTCCAGCGCGCGGCGCGTGATGAGGAAGCAGCAGCCCGTCATGAACGTCACCGGCGCCGGCGCGTCGTGGCCGCGATCCGGCGCGTACTCCGCGCGGTGGAGCCCCGCCCCGCGCCCGAGCGCGAGGTCGCCGCCCGCGTACCAGAGCAGCTCCGGCTCGCCGTGCACGAAGATCTTGGGCGCCACGCCGCCGACGCGCGCGTCCGCGTCCGCCGCCCCCACCAGCCGCGCGATGAGGTCGGGCTCGACGACGGTGTCGTTGTTGAGCACCACGACGTGGTCCGCGCCGTGCGCCAGCGCCCACTCGAAGCCGCGGTTGTTGCCGCCGGTGTAGCCGAGGTTCGCGCCGGTCTGCAGGTAGGGCAGCTCGGGGAAGCGCGCGTGCAGGCGGGCGCCCGAGCCGTCGGGCGACCCGTTGTCGACCAGCAGCACGGTGAGCCGCGGCCACTCGCAGCGCGCCAGCGACTCCAGGCACTCGGCCGTGTCGTCCTCGCCGCACCAGTTGAGAACGATGACCACGACGTGCGCGTCGGTGACCGCCGGCGTCGCCGCCGCGTCGAGCGCCTGCTCCTCCGGCCGCGCCGTCACGCGCGCACCTCCGATGGCGCCGCGCCCTGCGCCATCGCGAGCGCCGCCTCCTCCACGCGCGCGACGCTCACGTCCTGCATGCACAGGTTGTCGCGGCACGGCGCGACCTCGCGACCGTCGTAGCACGGCCGGCACGCCAGCGCGGCGCCACCCCACAGCACCGTCGTGCGCGCGTCCCCGGGCGCGAAGTCGTGCGGCGACGTGGGCCCGAACAGCGCGACCAGCGGCGCGCGCACGAGCCGCGCGAGGTGCATCGGGCCGGTGTCGTGCGAGACGACGACGTCCGCGGCCTCCAGCACCGCCGTCGACTCGACGATGCCGAGCCGCCCGAGGCGATCGATCACCGGGACGTCGGCGAACGCCGGCAGGACGGCCCGGTCCGCGGCGTCGCCGACCAGGACGACCGCGTGCCCGCGCGCGTCGAGCCGCCGGGCCAGCGCGGCGTAGCGCTCCACCGGCCAGCGGCGCTGCGGCGTGTCGCGCAGCGCGTTGCGCGCGCCGCCGGGCACCAGCACGGCGATCGGCCGCCCGTCCGCCTCGCGCACCAGCGCGCGGCCGTCCGGCAGGCGGCCGCGCAGGTCGGCGAGCGTCCAGGCGCGCGTCACGGGACCCTCGTCCGGGTACCCGAGCGCGAGGCGCACGTACTCGTCGGCGAACCAGCGGCCCGCGACCGGCAGCGGACGCGCGGACACGTCGCGCCGCATGCGACGCCGGCGGCCGCGCGCGGGCAGCGCGAGCACGCCGTAGCGCGCGTCCTGGTGCGCGATCACCACGTCGTCGAAGCGCCGGCCGGCCAGCGGACGCCACGCGTCGAGGACCGCCCGCACGCGCGGACCGAAGCTTCCACGCAGGAGCGCGCCCGCATCGACCGGGATCACCTCGTCGACGCCCGGGAAGAGGCGCACCAGCTCCGCGAGCCCCCCCGCGCACACCCACGTCACGCGGCACCCCGGATCGCGCGCCTTGAGCGCCGCCGGCGCCGCCGACGCCAGCGCGACGTCGCCGAGGGCCATCAGCTTGACGAACAGGATGCGGGCGCCGATGGGCGCGGCGTCCGCGCTCACGGCGCGGCCTCCGGCTCCGCGACGACGCCATCCAGCACCAGCACGCCCGGCAGCGCCCAGAGGATCCAGAGCGGCTCCAGCAGCAGCGGCAGCAGCAGGCTGTTGACGAACAGGCTGTGCACCACGATCGCCGCCATCGCCGCGACGGCGCCCACCGCCACCGCGCGCTCCTCGGCCGTCACGCTCACCGAGCGCCACACGGCGCGCGCCCGCGACACGATCCCACCCAGCATGCCGAGGTAGACGGCGAGGCCGATGCAGCCCGTCATGACCGCGATGAAGAGCAGCCCGCCGTCCAGCGAGAACGAGAACGCGCCGCGGCCCGCCTCGTAGCCGTAGGCGCGCTGGGCGAAGCCGTAGGTGTTGAAGCCGACGCCGATCAGCAGGTTGTCGCGGAACAGCTCCAGCGCGCGCAGCCACGACACCACGCGCGACACGGCCGACGCGTCGACCGAGAGCTTGCCGTACGTGCGCGCGAAGGACAGCAGCGCCGGCAGCGCCGCCAGCAGCAGCGCGCCGAACGCGAGCGCGATGCGGACGATGCGCCGCGTCAGCCCCGCGATCCCGACGACGACGCAGACGCCCACGAACGCGGCCAGCATCGAGCTGCGCGACGCGGTGAGCACGAGCGCGACGGCGAGCACCGCGACGTGCAGGCGCGACACCGCCACGCCGCACGACTGCCGGGCGACCGCCAGCAGCAGCCCGATCGCGATCAGCGCGCCGGCGAAGTTCGGGTCGAGGAAGCTCGACACCAGCCGGTGGCCCTGCGGGTCCCAGTCGATGTAGAGCGCGGACTCGGGATAGACGATCTGCGCGAAGCCGGGCAGGAAGATCGACTGCACGATCCCGAACGCCGCGAAGACGAGGATAACGCGCTCCAGCGTGCGCACGACCGCGGGCACGTCGCGCCGGCGCAGCGTGTTCACCGCCAGCACGTAGACGCACAGGTAGACCAGCCAGCGCACGAGGTAGGCGAGGCTGAAGCCCACCTCCGCCGCCGAGAGGCCGAAGCGCGGCATCGCCAGCACGGCGGACGTGCCGCCGACGAGCGCGAACAGCAGCGCGCGCCGGGTCACCCCGTCCAGGATCAGCGAGCGGCCGCCGACGCACGCCAGCGCGCCCGCCGACAGCAGCAGCAGGACGACCAGGTCGTTGAACGAGAGCGGCGCCTCGCGCGCGCCCGACGTCAGCGCCGGCAGCCGCACGAGGTTCCCCGCGAGCAGCGCCCACAGGGCCGCGCGCAGTAGCGTGGCGACGCGGATCGGCGCGACGCGCGCCGTCGGCGACGCGGCCGTCGCGCCGCCCACGGTCAGCGGACCACGCACGCGACCAGCTCACCTCCGGCCAGTCGCACCGCGGCCGCCGCGTCCTCGACGTCGGAGCGGGCCGTGCCC
>CBHYLO010000138.1:0-9144 GCA_966128675.1 uncultured bacterium
CGCCGCGGCGCCGTGCTCACTCGATGCGGCTGTACCGGGTGCGCCGCGCACCCGTTCGCCGGCGGCCCGTCAGGGGTCGCCTTTCGTGTACGACGACGCTTCGGGAAGGGAGACGCATGCGCACGAGACCTCCGACGTGGGCCAGGCGAGGGCAATCCGCCCTCGTGGCCACCACCCTCGCCGGCGCCGCCCTGGCCCTCCTACCGCTTCGATACGTGGGGGCGCAGCAGCCGGCGGCCACGCAGTCGGCCGGCATCATCGAGGGGCGCGTCACCGAGGCCTCCACCGGCCGGCCGCTCGAGGCCGTGCAGATCCAGGTCGTCGGCACGACGCTGGGCGCCGCGACGAACGCCACCGGCGCCTTCCGCATCACGGGCGTGCCCGCGCGCGAGGTGCAGCTCCGCACGCGCTTCATCGGCTTCGCGCCGCAGACGCGCGCGGTCACCGTGGCCGCCGGCCAGACGGCCCGCGTCACCTTCGAGCTCAGCACCTCGGCGCTGCAGCTCGACCAGGTCGTCGTCACCGGCACCGGCGGCGCGGTCGAGACCAAGAAGCTGGGCAACACGATCGCCGTCGTGCAGCCGCCGCAGAACGCCCCGGTCACGACCGTGTCCGAGGTGCTGCAGGGCCGCGAGCCGGGCCTCGTGGGCCTCCCGTCGAGCGGCATGACGGGCGAGGGCGCGCGCATCCGCATCCGCGGCAACGCCAGCATCTCGCAGTCCAACGAGCCGATCATCCTCGTCGACGGCATCCGCATCAACCAGGCGGGCGGCTTCGGCGGCAACATCAGCCGCAACGGCGGCTCGCCGTCGCGCCTCGACGACATCGACCCCAGCTCGATCGAGCGCGTCGAGGTCCTCAAGGGCGCCGCCGCGGCCACGCTGTACGGCACCGAGGCGTCGAACGGCGTCATCCAGATCTTCACCAAGAAGGGCGCCGCCGGGCGGCCGGTCTGGCAGTTCGGCTTCGAGCAGAGCGCGTCGCGCTACCCGACCGACCGCCTGCCGACGAACGCCGGCTTCGCGCGCACGCAGGGCCGCGCCGACTCGCTCAGCGTCTTCTACGGCCGCACGATCCAGCCGTTCGAGGTGATCGAGCGCCGCGTCCTCGACGAGATGATCGGCACGGGCCTCGGCCAGGTCTACAACGGGCAGGTCGCGGGCGGCACGGGCACCACGCGCTACTTCGTGTCCGGCCGCTACGCCTACGAGGACGGCCCGATCTCCAAGAAGCTGCAGGGCTTCACGCTGCCCACCGAGGACGTGGCGCGCCGCGCGCAGGCGACGGCCAACCTCGAGTTCCAGCCGCGCAACAACCTCCGGATCAGCGCGCGCTCCAGCTACACGGGCGCGTACCAGGAGACGCCGTCGAACGGCAACGACATCACCGGCATCATCAGCCAGGGCTTCCTGGCCAAGCCGGAGAACGCGAACTGCATCCGCGCGGTGCAGCTCGATCCGACCAAGGCCTCCACGCAGGGCGTGCGCTCGCCGGGCGAGTGCGACGGCCCGGGCAACCCGTACGGCAACGGCGCCTTCGCGACGATCCGTGAGGGCGGCCAGCTGCGCACGCGCCAGGACGTGCAGCGCTTCATCGGCGCCTTCGAGACGCAGCTGCAGCTGCCCGCCGACCTCACGCTGACGGCCATCACCGGCATCGACATCACCGGCCAGCGCAGCACGTCGCAGCTGCCGTTCGGCAACGCGGTCGACAACCAGAACTCGACCGCGCCCAATGGCCGCCGCATCACGGACGACCTGAACGACCGCCAGATCACCGTCGACGGCAAGGCGCGCTGGAAGCGCCAGCTGCGCCCGCAGCTCGGCATGACGCTCGACGCGGGCGTGCAGGGCTTCTTCTCGCGCACGATCAACGGCTCGGTGCAGTCCGAGAACTTCCCGGGCCCCGGCCTCGAGGTCGTGAGCGCCGGCACGAACATCAACAACCCCGAGAGCTTCCTCTCGACGGTGAACGGCGGCGTGTTCGGGCAGGCGCAGTTCGAGCTGTTCGACTGGATCTTCCCGACCATCGGCGGCCGCTACGACTACGCGAGCGCGTTCGGCACCGAGGCGCCGGGCGTGTTCTACCCGAAGTTCAGCCTCTCCGTGGTGCCGAGCGACCGCGCGTGGTACCGCGAGAGCTTCCTGGCGCGCGTGGTGCCGACGCTGCGGCTGCGCGGCGCGATCGGCCAGTCGGGCCGCCAGCCCGGCGCGTTCGACCAGTTCACGACGTTCGGCCCCATCCAGGTCGCGAACCCCACGGCGGCGAACGGCCTGATCCCGGTCAACCTCGGCAACCCCGAGCTGGCGCCCGAGGTCTCGACCGAGACGGAGCTGGGCTTCGAGGCCGGCCTGCTGAAGGATCGCCTGGGCCTCAGCGTCACGGCGTGGAACCGTGTGGTGAACGACCTGCTCGTGCCGGTGCAGTACGCGCCGTCGGGCGGCTTCCTGCCGACGCAGCTCACCAACGTCGGCCAGATGAAGGCGCGCGGCCTCGAGCTCGCGCTCAACGCGACGGCGGTCACGCGCCCGAACCTGCAGGTCGACCTGTTCGCGAACGGCGCGTACCTGTGGCAGAAGGTGACGGACCTCGGCGGCGCGGCGGCCATCAAGGTCAGCGCCGGCGGCGTGCGCTATCGCAACTTCATCCGCCAGGGCTACGCGCCGGGCGCGATGTTCGGCGGCGCGATCGTCAAGTCGTGCGACCTGCGGCCCGCGGGCGCGACCTACACCTGCCTCTCGGGCGACCAGGTGCCGTACGACTTCAACGGCGACAAGGTGCCCGACACGCGCGCGCAGGCGCTCACCTACCTGGCGAACGTGCCGCGCCTGGGCGCGAACGCGGGCGTCGCGGCGCTCAACCCGATCCAGGTCGACGAGACGCCCGATCCGAACAACGATCCGCTCGACAACTACCTCGGCAAGCCGATCCCCGACTGGTCGGGCGGCTTCGGCGGCACGGTCACGCTGTTCAAGCGGTGGCGCGTCAACACGCTGTTCGAGTACCGCGCGGGCGACTTCACCGTCACCAACCTCACGGGCGCCTTCAAGAACGCGCTCGGCATCGCGCTGAACTCGAAGAGCACGGCGACCGTCGACGCGCGGCTGCAGAACCCCGCGACGTCGGCCGAGCAGCGCCTGGCGGACGCGCTGACGTGGGCGAACGACCTGAAGGCGCTCTCGCCGTACGACGGCCTGAATCAGAACGAGAGCGGGGACTTCATCCGCTGGCGCGAGCTCGGGCTCACGTACACCGCGCCGACGACGCTCGCGGGCCGGCTGGGCGCGACCGACCTGGGGATCACGGTCGGCGTGCGCAACCTGATGCTCTTCACCAAGTACAGCGGCGTCGACCCGGAGGCCAACCAGGCCGGCCGCGGCGGCAACACGGGCGCGGGCGCGACCGTGAACCAGAACTTCGCGGAGGCGGTCGACGTGTTCGGCATGCCGCTGCAGCGTCGCTTCACCTTCGCCGTGCGCCTCGGGTACTGACATGAAGAACCTCACCCCCCAGTCTCCGAGCCCGTCCCCGCGCCGCGTCCGACGCGGCGTCCTGGCGGCCTGCCTCGCGGTCGCCGCGCTGAGCGCCGCCTGCAGCAACCTCCTCGACGTCGACAACCCGAACAACGTCATCGACACCGCGCTCGAGGACCCGTCGGCGGCCACGCCGCTGGCCACGGGCGCGGTGGGCCTGACGATCCGCGCGCTGAACGCGATGCTCGACGTCTACGGCACCGCGAGCGACGAGCTCGATTTCGTCGGGTCGCAGGACGGCTTCTTCCAGCTCGACGTCGGCAACGTCGGCAACCCGGGGCTGCAGTTCAGCGACAACGGCTTCCTGCAGATGGCGACGGCGCGCTACACGGGCGACCTCGCCGTGCGGCAGCTGGCGGCGTTCGACGCGAAGTCGCAGCTGGTCAACCGCAACGACCTCGCGACCAGCTACCTGTACGCCGCGATCAACTACGTCACGATCGGCGACATGTTCGACGACTTCCCGATCGCCTCGGACCGCGCCGAGGGCGCGGCGCCGGTGGGCGAGGCGAAGATGAGCGTCGTCTACGACACGGCCGTGGCGTACCTGGACCGCGGGCTCGCCATCGCGACGGCGACCAACAACACGGCGCTGCGCACGCAGATCCTCGCGATGCGCGCGCGCGCGAAGTACTCGCGCGCGCTGTGGGCGAAGGTCAACCCGCCCACGCGCCAGACCGGCGCCGCGCAGCCCGTGGCCAGCCCGCTGGTGAACGACGCGGGCGCGAACGCCGACGCCACCGCCGCGCTCGCGCTCATGGGCGCCGCCGACTTCACGCTGACGGTGCAGCCCACGACCACGGGCACCGCCGGCAACAACCTCGGCAACGACCTGAACACGCGGCGCGAGGTGCGCATCGGCCAGGCGTACGCGACGCCGGATCCCGCGGCGCAGGGCCAGAACCGCACGCTGATCGCCAACGGCCAGCCGGTCATCGCGCTCAACGACCCGATCACGGGGCAGCCCGACCTCGCGCTGCGCGCGCGCGTCAACACGCTGATCAACGGCGGCCAGTTCCTGCCGGCGATCGTCGTCTCCGCGCGCGAGATGCACCTCATCCTGGCCGAGGCGGCGCTGGCGGCCGGCAACACGGCGGAGTTCACGTCGCGGATCAACACGGTGCGCGCCTTCACGTCGGGGCTCACGCCGTACGCGGGCACCGGCGTCGCCGCGCAGGACCTGCTGGTGCACATGCGCCGCGTGAACCTGTTCATGCAGGGCCGCCGGCTGGCCGACATGTACCGCTTCGGGCAGCGCGACTCGCGCTGGCAGCAGACGTCGCAGGCCTACACGGTGCGCGGCTGCTTCTTCCCGATCACGCAGACGGAGCGGCAGTCGAATCCGAACCAGATCCCGCGGCCGCTGTGCGAGGGGTGACGGCTCGGACGGGGCGTCGCGTGACGAGGCGGGGCGCGACGGCACCCCGCCGGCGCGCGACGCTGGTGGGGACGCTCGCGGCGCACACGCTGCTCGTGGGCTGTTACGCGCACGTCCCGGCCGCGCCCGGCTCGGTCGCGCCGGGCACGCGCGTGCGGGTGGGCCTCACCGACGCCGGCGTGGGCGCGCTCGCGGCGTCGCTGGGCAGCGGCGTGCGCGGGATGGAAGGGCGGGTCGAGCGCGTCGCGGGCGACACGCTCGTGCTTCGCCCCGACCGGCTGCTCACGACCGCCGACGTCGACGTGGCGTGGAGCGGCGACGCGCTGGCGCTGCCGGCGGCGTGGCGGCAGGACGTCCAGCGCCGGCAGCTGTCGAAGGGCCGCACCGCCGCGCTGGTGGGCGGCGGCGTCGCGCTCGTCGTCGGGTTGATGGCGGCGCTGCGCAAGGCGGGCGAGGGGGCGGGCGGGCCGGGCGGCGGCGGTCCCACGCCGTTCTGACCCGATCGCCCAGCCACGGAACGACGCGGGGCCGGTGTCCACAGGACACCGGCCCCGCGGCGCAACGTGCCCCGCGGCGGCCGCCTACTGCGCCACCCCCACGGTCACCACGCGGACGCCGATCACCGGTTCCGCGGTGCCGTAGACGCGCAGGCTCACGACGTCGCCCGCCTTGAGGCCCGACAGCACGTTCTGCAGGTCGGCCGTCGTGCGGACCTTCCGCGGCGCCGGGAACATCACGTCGGTGATGACGTCGCTCGGCACCAGCAGCCGGAAGGCGGGGCCGGAGCGCGCCACGTCGGTGATCCGCAGCCCGCGGTCGCCGGCGTCGAGGTTGGCCTCGCGGGCGAAGTCGGCGGTCACCGGCTCGACGCTGATGCCGAGCTTCACCGCCTCGCCGCGCGCGGGCTCGACGCGCGGCGCCGCCGCGCGCGCCACCGTCGGCGACTCCTCGCGCTCCAGCAGCTTCACGCGGTAGCTCTGGCGCTTGCCGTAGCGCATCACGTCCACGCCGACGGTCTCGCCCGGCTCGTGCGCGCGCACCACGCGCTGCAGCGTGCTCACGCGGTCGACCTCGCGGCCGTCGATGGCGACGATCACGTCGCCGGCCTGCAGCCCCGCCTTCTCGGCCGGGCTCCCCTCGGCGGGGTTGAAGCCGCGCACGATCACGCCGCGGATGCGGTCCACGCCGGCGACCTTCGCGTCCTCGGGCGACACCTCGTCGATCGAGATGCCGAGCACCGGCGCGCGCACGCGGCCGTGCTTGATCAGGTCCTCCATGACGCCGCGCGCCAGCGACACCGGGATGGCGAAGCCGTAGCCCGAGTAGAAGCCCGTGCGGCTGGCGATCGCCGAGTTGATGCCGATGACCTCCCCGCGCGAGTTGAGCAGCGGGCCGCCCGAGTTGCCGGGGTTGATCGCGGCGTCGGTCTGGATGAAGTCCGAGATCGAGTAGTTGCCGCCCAGCAGCCCGGGGAGGTCGCGGTTCGAGCGCCCCTTCGCGCTGATGATCCCGGCCGTCACCGTGAAGTCGAGGCCGAGCGGGTTGCCGACGGCGACGACCCAGTCGCCGACGCGCGTCGTCGTGTCCTCGCCCAGCACGACGCTCGGCAGGTCGCTCCCCTCGATCTTGATGACCGCGACGTCGGTGGTCGGGTCGCCGCCGACGACCTTCGCGCTGAACTCGCGGTGGTCGGTGAGCGTCACCTTCACGCGGTCGGCGTCGCCGACGACGTGGTTGTTGGTGAGGATGTAGCCGTCCTTCGAGACGATGAAGCCGGAGCCGTCGGCCTGCACCGGCTCCTGCTGCCGCTCCTCGAACTGGCGGAAGAACTCCTCGAAGCCGGGGGGCACCCGGCCGCGGCCGTCCTGGCCGCCGCGGCCGGCGGTGCGGCGCGCGTCGCGCTCGGTCTGGATGGAGACGACGGCGGGGGTGACCTGCTCGGCGATGCGGGCGAAGCCGCCGCTGACGTCCACCTGCGCGGCGCTCACCGGCGCGACGCGGACGCCGTTCTGGGCGCCGAGGTGGCGGGTCCAGTCGAACGCGGTGGCGAACAGGACGCCACAGACGAAAGCGAACGCCACGGCCACGCCGAGGCGAACACGGGCGAGACGTGCCATACGGAGCAACTCGAGGTTGGTGGTCAGCGGACGTACCCGGCCCACGGGGGCAAGTTTCGCGTGGCGAACGCGTCCGCGACAGTGAGACAACCGGGGGCCGGGGAAGGGTTCCCTCGGCGCCGTCGGCCCCAGCGCAGCGAGGGACCTACCCTCCGGGCCGACGCGGTCGCCACGGAAGGTAGGTCCCTCGCTGCGCTCGGGACGACCCCGAACGGGTGAAGCGTCAGATCACTTCTTGTCGTCCACGATCTCGTAGTCGGCCTCGACCACCTCGTCGGCGGCCGCGCCCTGCGTCCCCTGCGCGCCCTGCGGCCCCTGGGCGCCGGCGGTCTCGCCGCCGGTGGCGCCCTCCGCGCCGCCCTGCGCGCCCTGCTGCTGGTAGAACGACTGGCCGGCCTCGCTGTACACGCGCGACAGCTCCTCCTGCGCGCTGCGGATCTCGGCCATGTCGTCGCCGCGCAGCGCCTTGCGCGCGCGCTCCACGGCGGCGTCGATCTTCGCCTTCGTCTCGGCCGGGACCTTGTCGCCCCACTCCTTGACGTCCTTCTCCACCTGGTAGGTGAGCGAGTCGGCGCGGTTGCGCGTGTCGATCTGCTCGCGGCGCTCCTTGTCGGCCGCGGCGTTCGACTCCGCGTCCTTCACCATGCGCGAGATCTCGGCGTCCGACAGCCCGCTCGAGGCCTCGATGCGGATCTTCTGCTCCTTGCCCGTCTGCTTGTCCTTCGCGGTCACGTGCAGGATGCCGTTGGCGTCGATGTCGAAGGTGACCTCGACCTGCGGCATGCCGCGCGGAGCGGGCGGGATCCCGGTGAGCTGGAACTTGCCGATCGTCTTGTTGTAGGTCGCCAGCTCGCGCTCGCCCTGCAGCACGTGGATCTCGACCGTCGTCTGGTTGTCGTCGGCCGTGCTGAACGTCTCCGACTTCTTGGTCGGGATCGTCGTGTTGCGCGGGATGAGCGAGGTCATCACGCCGCCCAGCGTCTCGATGCCGAGCGACAGCGGGGTGACGTCGAGGAGGAGGATGTCCTTCTGCTCGCCCGTGAGCACGCCGCCCTGGATGGCGGCGCCGATGGCGACCACCTCGTCCGGGTTGACGCCCTTGTTCGGCTCCTTGCCGAAGAACTTCTTGACCGTCTCCTGGATCTTCGGGATGCGCGTCGAGCCGCCGACGAGGATCACCTCGTCGATCTTGTCGGGCGACAGCCCCGCGTCCTTGAGGGCCATCTCCATCGGCGGCAGGACGCGGCCGATCAGGTCGTCCACCAGCTGCTCGAACTTGGAGCGCGAGAGCTGGTAGTTGAGGTGCTTCGGGCCCGTCTGGTCGGCGGTGATGAAGGGGAGGTTGATGTCGGTCGACTGCGTCGACGACAGCTCCATCTTCGCCTTCTCGCCGGCCTCCTTCAGGCGCTGGAGCGCCATCGGGTCCTTCGACAGGTCGATGCCCTGGTCGCGCTTGAACTCCGCGACCAGCCAGTCGATGACGCGCTGGTCGAAGTCGTCGCCGCCGAGGTGCGTGTCGCCGTTGGTCGACTTGACCTCGAACACGCCCTCGCTCAGCTCCAGCACGGAGATGTCGTACGTGCCGCCGCCGAGGTCGAAGACGGCGATCGTCTCGTCCTTCTTCTTGTCGAGGCCATAGGCGAGCGCCGCGGCCGTCGGCTCGTTGACGATGCGCAGCACGTCGAGGCCCGCGATCTTGCCCGCGTCCTTGGTGGCCTGGCGCTGAGCGTCGTCGAAATAGGCGGGAACCGTGACCACCGCCTCCGTAACCGGCTCCCCCAGATAGGTCTCCGCGATCTCGCGCATGCTGGTCAGCACCAGCGCCGACACCTCGGGCGGAGACATCGTGCGGTCGCCGGCCTTGACCCAGGCGTCACCGTTGTCGTGCTTCACGATGCCGTAGGAGACGGCGCTGGCTTGGCGTGAGACGACGCTCGAGTCGAAGCGCTGCCCCATCAGCCGCTTCACGGCGTAGATGGTGTTCTCGGCGTTGGTGGTGCCCTGGCGTTTGGCGACTTGACCGACCAGGCGCTCACCTTTCGCGGTGAAGGCAACGACCGACGGGGTGGTGCGCGCGCCCTCGGCGTTGGCGATCACCTTGACTTCGGGTTGCCCA
>CBHYLO010000139.1:0-9136 GCA_966128675.1 uncultured bacterium
ACCTTCGCCATCGGCATCCGGGCGCTCCCCGGGCCGCTCGGCCGGGCGGTGCTGACGGCGTACCTCATCTGCCGCATCGCGGACACGGTGGAGGACGCGCCCGGGATGTCCCCCGAGGCGAAGGGGCCGCTGTTCGACGCGCTGATGGAGTGCTTCGACGCCCAGGCCGCGGCCGACGCGTATCCGGCGATGTGCGCCGCGGTGACCGGCGAGCCCGCGCACCTCGCGCTGGTGGAGCACGCGGACCTCGTCTTCGCGTACTTCCATACGCTGCCGGCGTCCACGCGCGCGATCGTGCGGCAGTGGGTGGGCGAGATGGCGATGGGGATGAAGAAGTTCGTCTTCCTCTACCCGCACGGCATCCGCATCCAGACGGTCGAGGAGTTCCGCGAGTACTGCTACTACGTCGCGGGCACGGTCGGCTACCTGCTGACGGACCTCTGGCACGAGCACGTGCCGTCGATCGGCCGCGGCCAGCACGCGCGGCTGCGCGAGCGGTGCCGCGCGTTCGGCGAGGCGCTGCAGACGGTGAACATCCTCAAGGACGTCGCGCACGACGCGGTCGTCGAGAACTCGATCTACGTGCCCGAGCAGCTGCTGCGCGAGCACGGCAGCTCGCAGGCCGCGCTGCTGCACGCCGACCGCGAGACCGAGACGCGCGGCGCCATCGAGCGGCTGATCCAGCTCGCGTGGGCCGACCTCGAGGAGGCGCGCCGCTACCTGCTGCTCATCCCGCGGCGCGCGGTCTCGATCCGCCTCTTCTGCATCCTGCCGCTGCTCTACGCCTACGCGACGCTGCGCGATCTGACGCACAGCTCCGCGATGCTGCGGCCGGGCGGCACGGTGAAGATCTCGCGCCGCGAGGTGAAGGCGCTGCTGACGGCCGGCTCGCTGCTCGTGATGAGCAATCGCGCGGTGCGCTGGCTGGTGGAGCGCGTACGGCGTCGCGAGTTCCGGCTGGCGTGGCAGTGACGCGCGGCGGGCTGCGGGCTGCGGGCCTGCACGACGAACGGCGATCGGACAGGATGCCAGGATGACCAGGAGGCTCCCCGAGGCGCATGGAACGACGCGCACCGCGGAGCCTCCGTGTCATCCTGTCCTCCTGTCTCACGTCGTTCAGGGTCCGGCGCAGGCCCGCCGCGACTGACGCGCAGTGTGTGACGCAGGCGTGGCATCGCGCCGCTGGCCGGGCGCGTCGGGAGAGGATATGCTCGGGTGCCGCCGACCGCGGCGGGCCTGCACGCCCCCCTCTCCTGACCCGTCCATCATGTCTCGTCCGACGACGCGACGCGTGCTCTCGGGCGCGGCACGGGCCGTCCTGCTCCTCACGGCCGCCGCGATCCCCGCCCGCGCGCAACAGGCCACGACCACCGGCGCCGTCCGCGGCGTCGTCACCAGCGACGCGGGCGCGCCGCTGCAGGCGGCCACCGTGGTCGCCACCGACGCCGAGTCGGGCGTGCGGCGCGGCACGCAGACCGACGCGCAGGGCCGCTACCAGATCCCGTTCCTGAATCCGGGCCGCTACGTCGTCCGCGCGCAGATGATCGGCTACCGCCCGGTCGAGCGCCCCGCGGTGCGCATCGGCCTCGGCCAGGTGGAGCGCCTCGACTTCACGCTCGCCACGTCGGCGACGCAGCTGTCGGCGGTCAGCGTGGTGGCCGAGCAGACGCCGCTGGTGGAGACGCAGAAGACCGGCGCCAGCGCGCGCATCGACGAGCGCCAGATCGCGACCCTCCCGACGAACGGCCGCAACTTCAAGGACCTCGTGGTGCTCACGCCGGGCGTGAGCGACGTCTCCGGCGGCGGCGCCGGCGGCGGCCAGTCCATCGGCGGCGGCCGCACGGCCGCGTCCAACCTGCTGATGGACGGCGTCAACAACAACGAGCAGTTCTTCGGCGGCGACGCGCGCGGCGGCGACCGCGCGCCGTTCAGCTACTCCATCGAGGCGGTGAAGGAGATCCAGGTCATCACCGCCGGCTACGACGTGGAGCGCGGCAACTTCACCGGCGGCACCGTGAACGCGGTCACGAAGTCGGGCACCAACCGCTTCAGCGGCGCGATCTTCGACTACGCGCGGCAGGACAAGCTGGGCAGCGTGCCGATCACCGCGCGCGACTTCAACGGCAACAAGCCGCTCGACTTCAGCTCGCAGCAGTACGGGCTCGCGCTCGGCGGCCCGATCGTGAAGGACCGCGCGCACTTCTTCGTCACGGCCGACCAGCAGCGCCGCCGCGAGCCGCGGCCGGTGTTCGACGCCGCGGCGGGGACGTTCAGCGTCGGCTCCCCGGCGTTCCGCTTCGCGCAGGACACGCTCGCCCGCATCCTCCAGGTCGCGCGCGACTCGCTCGGCTACGACCTGTCGTCGGAGGTCGGCGCGTTCCGGCAGGCGGTCAACGAGACGGCGCTCTTCGGCCGCGTCGACTGGCAGCTCGGCGAGCGCCACACGCTGTCGGTGCGCGACAACTTCGTGTCGTTCGAGCAGCGCAACGACCGCGTGAACACCGCGCCCAGCGGGGCGGGCGACTTCCTCTCCAACGGCGGCCCGTACAAGACGACCACCAACAGCATCGTGGGCTCGCTGACTTCGCTGTTCGGGGTGGGGCTCAGCAACGAGCTCCGCGCGCAGTACGCCTACGAGGACAAGCCGCGCCCGTCGAATCCGTCCGGGCAGTTCGGCGTCCCGCTGCCGCAGGTGACCATCAACGGCATCGGCTCGGCGGGGCGGACGGGCACCACGTCCGTGATCTTCGGCGCGGACCCGGTGCTGCACAGCAACCTGCTGGAGACGCGGACGTTCGAGCTCATCGACAACCTGCGCTGGACGCGCGGCGCCCACACCTACAAGCTGGGCGTCAACGTGAACCGGGTGCACGTCTTCAACGACTTCTTCCTGAACTCGCTGGGCACGTTCACGTACAACACGCTGGCGGCCTTCGTCCAGAACCGGCCGACGAGCTTCACGCGCGCGCTCCCCTACGTCGAGAACGGCGTCAGCCTGGGGAACCCGATCGCCGAGTTCACGGCGTGGGACGGCGCGGTGTACGCGCAGGACGAGTGGCAGGTGACGCCGAAGCTGTTCGTGCAATATGGACTCCGTTACGACGGGTCGTACTATCCCGACGCGGCGCGCGCGAACCCGGACGTGACGGCCGCCTTCCCGGGGCTGCGCACGGACAAGACGCCGACCGACGGGAACAACGTCGCCCCGCGCGTCGGCTTCACCTTCGATCCGGGCGCGAACGGCCGGCAGGTCATCCGGGGCGGCACTGGGCTGTTCTTCGGGCGCACGCCGTTCGTGTTCATGGGCAACGTCCTGTCGAACACCGGGCGCAGCCAGCTGAGTCTCAACTGCACGGCGGCGGGCACGGTGCCGCGGCCCACCTTCGCGGCCTACGCGCAGAACCCGGCGAGCATCCCGACGACGTGCGTCGGCGGCGGCACCGCGGCCGCGGGCACGCCCACGGTGAACGTGTTCAGCGACGACTTCCAGCAGTCCTACGCGTGGAAGTCGAACCTCGGCTACGACCGCGAGGTCGCGCGCGGCTGGCGCGCCGGCGTCGAGGCGGTGTACGCGATGACGCGCGACAACTACCTGGTGACCGACGCGAACCTGGTGGCGACGCCGCGCTTCGTCGCCGACGGGCAGATCCCCGTGTTCGTGGACGCGTCGACGATCACCGCGAGCAACGGCGCGATCAACCGCCGCAACAGCCGCGTGAACCCGGCGTTCGACAACGTCTTCGTCCAGAACTCGCTCGGCCGCGCGGACTCGTTCCAGGGGATCGCCAGCGTGACGGGCCGCATCGCGCGCGCCGTGGTGACCGCGGCGTACACGTACGACAACACGCGCGACAACGGCTCGGTGTCGTGCTGCATCGCGGGCGGCGACCTGTTCGCCAACACGCGCGTCGCCGGCAACCCCAACGACGTCGACGCGCAGCGCGGCCCGGCGGACTTCAGCCGCACGCACACGATCGTCGTCTCGCCGTCGGTCGAGCTGCCGTGGGGCTTCAACCTGAGCGCGATCTACCGCGGCTTCTCGGGCCGCCCGTACACGCCGCGCTACCAGTTCGACATGAACGGCGACGGCCAGGCGAACGACCGCGTCTACGTCCCCACGGCGGCCGAGGTGGGGTCGCTGAACCTGCCGGCCGACGCCGCGCTGCGCACCGGCACCCCGGCCGCGGTGCTCGAGCGCCTGATCGGCGAGAACGACTGCCTGCGTGAGGCGCGCGGCCGCTTCGTGGGCCGCAACGCCTGTCGCAACCCGTGGCAGAACGTGCTCGACGCCCGCGTGTCCAAGAAGTTCCGCACGCTCGGCACGCAGAGCGTCGAGCTGGTGGCCGACTTCTTCAACGTCCTGAACGGCATCGACCGCGACTGGGGCCGCCGCCTGGAGGTCGCGAGCGCCGACGCCGTCCTGCTCGCGCCCTCGGGCTTCAGCGCGGCGACGCAGAAGTTCGCCTACCGCGTGAACGAGAACTTCGGCACCGCGACGCCGTCGCAGTTCACGCTGACGCAGCAGTTCCAGATGCAGCTGGGCCTGCGCTACAGCTTCTGATCCGACACCGAGGCGTCGAACGCGAAGGGGCTCCCGATCCGGGAGCCCCTTCCTCGTCAGAGCCCGAGTGCGCTGGGTTTCGGCGGATCCTGCGTGTAGTCGTAGAAGCCGCGGCCCGACTTCCGGCCGTGCATCCCCGCCAGCACCATCCGGCGCAGCAGCGGCGGCGGCGCGTAGCGGCGCTCGCGGTACTCCGCGAACATGATCTCGCCGATGCGCTGCAGCGTGTCGAGGCCCACGAAGTCGCACAGCTCCAGGGGCCCCATCGGGTGGCCGGCGCCGAGCTTCATGCCGGCGTCCAGGTCGTGCACGCTCGCGATCCCGCGCTCGAGCTGCGTGATCGCGTCGAACAGGTACGGGATCAGCAGCAGGTTCACCACGAACCCCGACACGTCCTTCGCCGCGATCGGCTCCTTGCCGATGGCGCGCGCGAACGCGAACGCCTGCGCCACCGTCGCGTCGCTCGTCGTCACCGTGCGCACCACCTCCACCAGGCGCATCACCGGCACCGGGTTGAAGAAGTGCAGCCCCACCACGCGGTCGGCGCGCGCGGTCACCGCGGCCATCGCCGCGACCGTGAGGCTCGACGTGTTGGTGGCGAAGATCGCGTCCGGCCGGCAGATGGCGTCCAGCTCGCGCCACGCGCGGTTCTTGACCTCGAGGTCCTCGACCACCGCCTCGATCACCACGTCGCACTCCGACAGCGCGTCGAGCTCCGTCGTGTAGCGCAGCCGCGCCAGCGCCGCGTCGCGCGTCTCGGCCGCCAGCTTGCCGCGCTCCACCGCGCGCGCCAGCGAGCGCTCCACCGCCTGCTGCGCGCGCTGGCCCATCGCGGCGGTGACCTCGCGCACGACGGTGTCGAAGCCGGCGGCCGCGCAGACGTGCGCGATCCCGCTGCCCATCATGCCGCCGCCGAGCACGGCGACGGATCGGATCTGCGTCATGGAGTCGGGTCGGGAGGGCGAGGCGGGCGCGCTCGTCACGGCGCTCATCGCAGCGAGCGCCGCACGCCGTCGATGACGTCGCGCAGCGTCGCCGGCCGCGCCGTCGTGGGCGCGCCGTGCTCCAGCTGGTCGAGCACGTGCTCCAGCGCGCGCACGGCGTGGTCGACGGTCGCGCGATGCCCGCGCGCGAGCGCCCACGCGGTGCCGCCGCCGGCGAGCGCCGGGAGCACCGCCAGCGGGATCACCACGGGGAGCAGCGCGCCCGCGACGACGCCGACGCCGAGGATCGTGCCGCCGGCCAGCACGCCGCTCGCCGCGGTCACGCCGCCCACGAGCATGCGCTGCCGGCGTCCGGCGGAGACGTCGGCCTCCAGGCGCACGAGCGTATGCGTGTCGTCCACGGGCACGACGGCCGCGCCGAGGGCGGCGATGGTCCGCAGCGCCGGCGTCGGGCCGCCGCCGCGCAGGCCGCGCAGCAGGTTCCCGACGAAGTCCCGCCGCGGCTCCCACACGCCGCCGTCGCGCATGCGCCGCACGAGCCGCATGCACTCCTCGCGCTCCAGCCACTGCGTGAGCTGCGCGAGCACGGCGGGCGCGTTCCCCGAGACCAGGCGCGACACGGACGCGCGGCCGGGCCCCGCCAGCCGCACCGCGAGCCCGGTCTCGTCGTGCGGCGCCTCGCACGCGGGCGCCATCGCGCCGCGCAGCCGCTCCTCGGCCAGCGCGCGCCGCACGTGCTCGACCGAGAGCCCGGCCTCGCGCGCGACGTCCAGCAGCTCGGCCTCGCTCATCCCCTCGACCGCGCTGGGTGAGGACACCTGCAGCGAGGCCGCGCGCGCCAGTACCCGCTCGATCGCGTGCGGATCGAGCGTCGTGCGCGCGGGCAGCGGCGGCTGGCCGGCGGAGTCGGCGGGGGCGTCGTCGGGCACGGCCGCAATCTAACGGTCGGGCTGCGCGCTGCGGATCCGCTCCGTGCCCTTGGCGTCCGACGTCGCACCCCGCCCGCACCAACTGCTCGTGGGAGCTACGGATGCTCCGGATGGCGCGGATGAGACGGATCGCTCCGCACTGGCGGCGAGATCCCATGCGCTACGCGGATCGATCCGCAGGATCCGTCTCATCCGGAGCATCCGTAGCCGATCGTTCGCCGATCCAGGCCAGGCGCGCCGGACCCTGAAGAGCGAACGGCTTCGACGGGAGGACCGGATGACCAGGAGGCTCCGTGCGGCGCGACGTCCCGTGCGCTTCGCGGAGCCTCCTGGTCATCCGGTCATCCCGTCGTATGCAGCTCGTCGTCGTTCGGATCCGCGGTCCGCAGTCCGCAGCCCTCGGTTCAGATCCCGCCGAGCGTGATGTCGATCTGCCGCGTCAGGGCGTCCGCGATCGCCTGCGGGAGCGGGAACGCCGCCACGAGCGCCGCCGCCGGGTCGCCGCTGGCCGGACGGCCGGCCTCGCGCAGGTAGAAGCGCGCGTAGCCCGCGACCAGCGACGGCGCGGTCTTCTGCAGCAGGATCAGACCGCCGCGCACCTGCGCCGCGCTCACGTACCGGTCCGCGAGCCCCGCGCGCTGCTCGCTCGGCGTCACGTTGTCGCTCACCACGCTGCCCGCGATCGATCCCGCCACCTCGTGCGCCGCGGCGTACGACACCTCCGCCGCGTCCGCGGCGCGCGCGGGGAAGCCGACCGTCACGAGGTTGCTCGTGCGCGTCCCGCCCGTCTGCGTGCGTCCCTCGCCGCCCAGCACGATGCTCAGCAGCAGCTCGCCGTCGCGCTGCTGCGTGTTGTTGAGGAAGCGCTGCAGCGCGGGCCGCGCGACGCGCTGCCACACCGAGTCGGCCGCGGCCAGCGCTGGCGAGCGGTCGCGCTGCGCGTCCAGCCAGTAGCGGTGGAAGAAGCGGTTGCTCTCGTCGTCGAGCGCGTTCATGAACAGCCGCAGCCACTCGCGGTCGGCCGCGGTCGGGAAGGTGCCCGCGAGGAACGCGATCATCGACGCGGTGCGCTGGTCGCTCGCGCGCTGCGGATCGCCGCCCGCCTGCGCGAAGACGTTGGCCGCGCCCTTCAGCTCGTCCCACGACGCGAACGGCATCACCACGAACTGCGCGCCGAGCGCGAGGCGCGGGTTCGTCGCCAGCCGCTGGCGCAGCCGGTCGCGCTCCGCGTCCAGCTGCGTCGTCGTGTTGCCGCGCGCCGCCTGCGCCGCCGCGCGGTAGCCGCGCCGGAAGATCGGCACCTGCGCCGTGTCGTCGACGAGCATCGCGAAGCCGTGCAGCCACAGGTCCACGTGCTCGCGCGTGCGCAGCGGCCACACCGCGGCGGGCTGCGGCGTCGCCGACCCGCTGGCCGCGCCGCCGGTGGAGGGCGTGGGCGCCGTCTCGGGCGCGGCGCCGCCGCCGCACGCGGCCAGCAGCGGCAGGGCCAGCGCGCCGGCGAGCGCCAGCCGGGCCAGACGGAGCGGGCGCCGCGCGGGCGCGGCGGTCGGGTGCTGCGGACGGGAGTCGGTCATGCGTGCGGGCATGCGTGCCTGGGCGTGAGCGGGGACGGAGCGCCGCCGGGGGCGGCACGGGATCCACGACCCCGCCATCCTTTGCACGTTGTGCGCGCGCGCGTCGCGGCGTCCGGCGACGGGACCGCCGTCAGGGGGGCGGCAGCGGCAGCGCCGGCCCGCTGTCGGGCAGCACGGTGCCGGGGCGCGACAGCGTCCACACGTAGGCCGTGAGCTGCGCCAGCTGCGTCGCGTCCAGCTGGCCGCCGTAGGCGGGCATCATGACCGTGAAGCCGCCGCGCGGGGTCGGGGCGCCCCGGGCGATCACCGCCTGGATCTCGCGGCGCGTGCCGCCGTGCAGCCAGGCCTCGTCGCGCAGGTTGGGGCCCAGCCCGTCCACGCCCTCGCCCGCGGCGCCGTGGCACCCCGCGCACCGCCCGACCCCGCGGAAGAGCGCGTCGCCCGCCGCGGAGTCGGCGGCCGGGACCGGCAGCGCGTCGTCGCCCGGGTCCGCGGACGCCAGCGCCGAGTCGGCGGCCAGGCTGTCGGCGAGCGCCAGGGAGTCGGGCGCCGCCGGCGTGTCGACGGTGGTCGCGGTCGCGAGGCTGTCCTTCGGCGCGGCGATCTGTCGCAGCGGCACGCCCGGGACGAGCCCCAGCCACGCCGCCGCGAACGCCCCGCCGGCCGCCAGGGCGACCAGCACGGCGAGCGCGATCAGCCAGCGCGGGATCCCGCCGCGGCCGCCGCGCCGGCCCCCGCGCGCGGGCTTCCGCGCGGGACCGCCGCGTCCACTGCCTGCCCGCGCCATGCGTCAGCCCGCCGGGCCGGCGCCGGTCCCGTCCATCGCCCGCCCGCAGGTCACGCAGAAGCGCCAGCCGGCCTCCAGCTCCGTGCTGCAGGCGGGGCAGCGAACGACGGTGACGTTCTGGCCGCAGTACGGGCAGAAGGTGACCGCGCGGCCCTCCGGCAGCGCCTGGCCGCAGTACGGGCAGCGGCCGCCGACGACGGGCGTGGCGGGACGGGTGGGGAAGGGCATCGCGGGTGGCTGGTCGCTGGTCGGCGCCGGCGCATGGGCGACCGGCCGGTCGGCGGGGAGGCTAGCGGTCGCGGGCGTGCCGGCCAAGGGGGACGGCGTGGGCATCCCCGGGA
>CBHYLO010000140.1:0-9081 GCA_966128675.1 uncultured bacterium
CGCGCCGCCGCTGCTCGGCCCGCGCGCGCCACGCCTCGGCGTCGCCGGGCGCGGTGGCGAGGTGCGCCTCGTAGGCGGCGATCGCGGCGTCGGTGCGGTCCGCGCGCGCGAGCACGCGGCCGCGCGTCATCGCGACGTCGCGCTCGCGCGGCGCGAGGCCGGCGGCCGCGTCCACCGCGCGCAGCGCCTCGCCCGTGCGGCCCGCGCGAGACAGCGCGTCGGCCAGCGCGAGGTGGCCCCATGGATCGCGCGGCTGCACCGCGACGTAGCGCCGGTACAGCCGCAGCGACTCCTCGCGCTGCGCCGCGCGCAGCTGGGCCAGCCGGAAGAGCGCGCGCGAGTCGTCCGGCGCGCGCGCCAGCACCGCCACGTACGTCCGCTCGGCGCCCGCCGCGTCGCCGTCGTCGTAGGCCGCGTCGGCGGCGGCGCGCAGGATCGCCACCGAGTCGACCGCCGCGGGACGCGCGCGCTGCGCGTCGGCGGGCCGCGCGGACGCCGCGCACGCGAGCAGCAGCGCGAGCGCCGCCGCATCGCGCCGCCGGCGCCGCGACACGCCCAGGCGCACCAGCTGCACGAGCAGCAGCACCGCCGCCAGCGTGCCGAGCGAGCCGACGAGCGCGGTGACGCGCCAGACCGGGGCGACGGGCGCGGCCGGCACGTCCGCGCCGCCGACGACGAGCGCACCCGCGGTGGTCAGGCGCACGCGCGGCGCGGCGCCGATCGCGGCGCCGATGGCCTCGCCGCTGGCCCACAGCGCGACCAGGATGCCGAGCGCGAGCCCGACCTGGCTCCAGATCACGCGCCACGCCGTCGGCCGGCCGCGCGCGCGGCGCGCGAGCTCGCGCACCGGCATGAGCAGCGCGCTCGCGAGGTAGAACAGGCCGCCGATCCCGACGCCCGGAAGTCCGGCCGCCATCCTAGTGCCCCTTCTCGAAGACGCGGAACGTGCGGCCGAGCACCCACTCGGACCACGCGGCGCGCAGGAAGAAGGCCGCGTTCACGACGCGGATGACGAGGAAGGCCGGCAGGCTCGCGAGCGCCTTCCCCACCTCGCCGCGCGGCAGCGCGCCCACGACCACCGGCACCGCGAGCGCCGGCAGGTCGAGCGCGTAGCCCAGCAGCCAGCGCAGATCGCCCGTGACGAGCGCCAGCACGGGCAGCAGGAAGAGGTACACGAGCGCGGCGACCGTCGCGTCCCACACCGACACGGCGACGGCGGAGCGCAGGTACGGCACCTCGAGCACGCCGTCCCAGTGCAGCCGCACGTTCTGCACGAAGCCGTGCGACCAGCGCTTGAGCTGCTTGTGCAGGAACGACCAGTTGTGCGGCTCCACCGGATAGCAGACCGCGTCGTGGACGAAGCGCACGACGTGCCCGGCGCGGTACAGGCTCCACGTGAGGTCCATGTCCTCCGCGAGCGTGCGCGTGGACCAGCCGCCCTGCGCGCGCAGCACGGCGGTGCGGTACGCGCTGAAGCACCCCGACGCGATGAGCGGCGCGCCGTAGTAGTCCTGCACCTGCTTGTAGAAGGTGAACGCGAACAGGTACTCGACGTAGCGGCCGCGCTCCCAGATGGTGCGCACGTGGCGCGGCAGCACCAGCCCGCACGCGGCGGCCACGCGCTCGTCGCCGAACACGCGCAGCAGCCGCTCGATCGCGTCGGGCGCGAGCGTCGTGTCGGCGTCGACGGCCATGGTGAACGCCGTGCGGACGTGCGCGAGCGCGAAGTTCTGCGCGCCGGCCTTGCACCCCGTGTTCGCGGGCGGCGTGAGCACGCGCACGCCGAGGGCGCGCGCGACGGCGGCGGTGTCGTCGGTGGAGCAGTCGTCGATGACGACGACCTCCGCGACCCGCACCGTCTGCGACAGCAGGCTGCGGATCGTGTCGCCGATGCTCGCGCCCTCGTTGTACGCGGGCACGAGCACGGTCAGCTGCGCGGCCAGCGCGGCGGCGCCGGGCGGCGCCGCGGGCGCGGGCACGGGCGGCGCGGACGGGCGCCAGGAGGCGTCCTCGTCGACCGCGGCCCTGGGAGGCGGTGTGTCGGTGATCGGCATGGGCAGCAGGGCGCGTGCGACGACGGCGCGCGTAAACGGACGATCAAGGTACGCCGGCCGTCTCTGCGAGTCCCGCACCCTCGCGCACGCCGACCGCAGCAGCGGGTGATGACGGTCACGCGGCCGCGCGATTGGCCGCGTGGTGCGCCACGACAACCGAAACGTTCCGTCATCTTTGGCACGCGATCGCGGCCGGCGCGGCGACGATCGTCGGGCGCGCGCCACATCGCGGGCGCGCAACGCGAACGGGCGGCCTCCGCGTGGAGGCCGCCCGTCGTCGCGCGTGCGCGTGTCGCCTACTGGTACTGGATGTACGAGAGCTTCGGCGTCAGCTGCAGCAGCTCCTTCGGCGTCAGCAGCGCGTCGCCCTTCTTCGTGTCGTTGTGGTAGAAGAGCTTGAAGCCCGTGTACTGCACCGGCTCGTTCACGATGTAGTGGTGATACGAGTCGAACTTGAGCCAGGGCGGCCCCCACCCGTCCATGTGCATCACGACCTGCACGTTCTTCGTCGGGCGGATCGCCTGCGCGTCGGGCACCATCAGGCGCGTGAAGCGGTGCACGACGAGGACCTTGGGCGGGAGCTTCTTCTGCGTGACCAGCTGGTCGAGCGTCTGGATCACGTAGTTGACGTCGCTCGCCTTCATCTGCCCGATCTTCGCGCTCGGCCGCACCCCTTCCTTGTCGTGGTGCATGTAGAACTCGGGGTCGATGCCGAGGTGCACGTCGGGGCGCTCGAGGTACTTGAGCAGCAGCGGCAGCTCCTCGCGCAGCGTGCTGTGCGAGGCCTGGATGTCGAGGAAGAGCACGCCCTTGCGGCTCTGCGCCCAGCCGTACGTCTTCTCGATCATCTGCGGCGTCTCGCGGCGGCGCCACTTCTTGTCCGGCCCCGGATCGCCCTGCGCGACGACCGTCACGAGGTGGATGGCGGGCACCACGGGCGTCGACGGATCGGCGGCCTTCCAGCTCGCGACCGTCCGGTCGAGCATCCCGAGCATCTGCTGCTCCGGATACTCGCCGATGACGCCCATCTTCTTCGAATGCGGGTTGCCGTAGTAGGCGACGATGCGGTTGCCGGGCAGCAGCGCGCCGGACGCGGCGGCCGGGCCCTTCGGCCACGCCGCCATCTTCTTCTCGCCCTGGCGGATCGCCGCGATGAGCGACGACATGTCGGTCTTCTTGCGCCCCGGGAGGAGCGACGCCGTGATCTTGCGCGCCGTGTCGCCGGCGACGGTCGCGCTCGCGGTCACGGGCGCCGAGTCGACGGCGGGCGCCGCGACGGTGGCGACCGCGCCGACCTCGCCGGCCGCGGTGTCGGGCCGCACGCCGGAGTCGACCGGCGCGGGCGTGGACGCGGCGACGCCGCCCGCCGGCGTGGCCGACTCGGGGGCGCAGGCGGCGAGGAGGGCGGCGCCGACGGCCCACCCGAGGAACGTGGTGCGAGAGGTACCCGACATCAGCTGCGAACGACGTGGAGCGTGGAGGGCGCGGCGAGGCGCCTGGAGGGAGACCGGGAGCGCAATCTAGCCGATCGGACGCACGTCCTCATCGGGCGCGCGCGAAGGCCGACGACGTGCGGCGGCGGGCGTCACGAGCGGGCGGGACCGTAGAAGGGCTGCGGACTGCGGACTGCGGATCGGACCTCGGGACGCGCCGTCGGCGCACCCGCAGTGCGCAGCCCACGGCGCGGTTGCGAAACGCATGGCCCCGCTCGCCCGTACTCCCCGCCATGCCCATCACCGCCTACGCCACCGCGCTCCGCACCGGCGCCGACGCCCTCCGCGCCAACCCGATCCGCGCCCTGCTCGCCACGCTCGGCGTCGTCATCGGGGCGGCGGCCCTCGTCTCGGTCCTCGCGGTCGGCGACGGCGTGGAGCGGTTCGCCCGCGACATGGTCAGCCGCGAGGGCTACGACCTGGTGCAGGTGCGCCCGGTGACCGAGGACAGCGTGGACGGCACGATGATGCCCCGCGCGGACGTGCGCCGCTTCACGGTCGCGGACGTGCCCGCGCTCGCCGGCGCGCTGGACGACGGCGAGCGGGTGGCGCTGGTCCGCCGCGGCATCACCCTGGCCGACCTCGGCGCGCCCGCGCGGCGGCGCGTCATCGGCGTCTCCGGCGTCGCGCTCTCGGCCCCGGACACGCTCGGGCAGGCCCTGCTCGCCGGCCGCCGGTTGACGCCGGCCGAGACGCGCGACGGCGCCGCGGTGGCGGTGGTGAACGAGGCGCTGGCCCGCACGCTCCTGGCCGACTCGGGCCGCGGCGCGACGGGCGTGTCCGCCGCGCTCGGCGACTCGGTGCCGCTGGGCGGCCGCTGGGCGCGCGTGGTCGGCGTCACGACGAGCGAGCGCGAGTCGGCGATCCGCGCGGGTGCGCTCGCGCTCACCGCGCCGCTCGCCCTCGTCGAGCCGGCGCTGGTGCCGACGCGCCAGGGCCCGGCGCAGGAGGCGATGCTGGTGGCGACCGCGCGCAACGCCGAGGCGGTCGAGGCGATGCGCGGCCGCGTCGAGCGGTGGCTGGCGTCGCGCGACGCGCAGTGGAAGCGGCAGTGGCGCGTCGGCGCCGGCGCGCGCGAGCGGCTGCAGCAGGTGCGCCAGGGGATGCTCGTCTTCAAGCTGCTCATGGGCTCGATCACCGGGATCACGCTGATCGTCGGCGGGATCGGCATCATGAACGTGCTGCTCGCGAGCGTGGCCGAGCGGACGCGCGAGATCGGCGTGCGCAAGGCGGTGGGCGCCAAGCGCCGCGACATCCTGCTGCAGTTCCTGGCCGAGTCGGTGACGATCACCGCGGCCGGCAGCGCGGTCGGCACCGCGCTCGGACTCGGCGCCGCGTACGGCGTGACCGCGATCATGCGCGCGCAGACCGAGGCCCGCGTGTACGCCGCGACGACCGCGGGCACGCTGCTCGTCTCGCTCGGCACCGCGGTGCTGGTGGGGCTGGTGTTCGGCTGCTATCCGGCGCTGCGCGCGGCGCGGCTGGCGCCGATCGAGGCCATTCACACCGAATAGCCTGCGGGCTGCGGATACGCTTCCGTGCCCTCGGCGGCCGGTGTCGCGCGTGGCCGGCGTCGGCGAACCGAGGGGGTGCGGATCCTCCGGATGTGCACGGATCCTCCGGATCGCTCATCTCGGCGCATGGGACGTCGCCGCCACGCGGCGCGATCCGAAGCATCACCGTTCAGATCCGGAGCATCCGAACCCTCGTTCACCGACCATGGCCCGGCGCGAGTGTTCCTGAACGACCTGAGACAGGATGGACAGGATGACGAGGAGGCTCCGCGCGGCGCGCTGCTCCAAGCGCCGGTGCGGAGCCTCCTCGTCATCCTGTCAATCCTGTCAAAGCCGTTCGCCGTTCGGGACCGGCGCGCCCATGCGTGCGTCGGTCCCGCAGTCCGCAGTCCGCGGTCCGCGGTCCGCAGCGCCGTTACGGCTTCCGCCCGCCGCGATAGTACATCGTGTCGCGCGTGGTGTCGTTCGTCAGCGCGTCCTTCGCGCGCGCCGCGGTGCTGTCGATGCCCTGCGACGGCGTGACGCCCGCGGCCTTGAGGCTGTCGAGCCGGTGCTGCGCGTTCAGGTACGCGCTGTCGTCCATCTTCGACATCGAGTCGACCGACGGGCCGACCGCGGCCGCGGAGTCCGCGACGCTGTCGGCGGTGGCGTCGTCGCTGCGCCCGCAGGCGGCGAGCGCCGTCGCGGCGAGGGTGAGGCTGAGTGCGTATCGGAGCATCTGGACTTCTCCTGTATGGGGGCGCCGCGTGGGATGCGGCGGGGCCGAACGTGAAAGGGCGGCGTCCTGGACGCCGCCCCTCCCCCGGACAAGAGCCGTGCCCCGCGCGGGCGCGCCGCGGGAGCGTTCGCCGGACTCGGCGCTGGCCTAGCGCTGCGCGCCGCCGCGCGTCGCGGTCCGGGCCGCCGCGCGCCGCGGGCCGATGGTGCGCTCCAGGTAGTCGGTGACCGCCTCGTTCACGCGCACCAGGTTCGCGTGGCGCATGAAGTGGTGCGTGTCGTCGGGGATCACCAGCTCCTCGAACGGCACGCCCGCAGCCGTCAGCCGGCGCGCGAGGTCGACCGTCTGCGAGAAGCGCACGTTGCGGTCGTCGTCGCCGTGGATCAGCAGCACCGGCGACTTCCACGTCGCCATCGACGCGACGGGCGACGACTGCCACGCGACGTCGAGCGCGCGCTGCATGTCGGGCGGCGTCTCGAAGCGGTTGCGGTCGAGCATCCCGCGCGCGCGCTCGGTGGTCCAGTCGTGCACGCCGTGCACGTCCACGCCCGCGGCGAACATGTCCGAGTTGCGCGCCAGCGCCATCGCCGTCAGGAAGCCGCCGTACGAGCCGCCCCAGATGCCGATGCGCGACGCGTCGACGTCGGGCCGCGTGCGCAGCCAGCGCGCCGCCGCCACCACGTCCTGGTACTCGCCCGCGCCCTGCGCGCCGGTGCCGCTGGGCCGGTGGAACTCGTAGCCGTAGCCGATGCCGAGCCGGTAGTTCACCGACAGCACGACGAAGCCGCGGCTCGCCAGGTACTGGTTGACCGCGTACGTGTTGGCGTAGTAGTCGCCGTAGTGCCAGCCGAGGAGCATCTGCCGCGGCGGGCCGCCGTGCACGAAGATCACCGCAGGGCGCTTCTCACCAGCCGCTGCCGGCGTGGACGGCGTGAACAGCTGCGCGTGCACCTTCACGCCGTCCGGCGCGTCGTACACGACCTGCGTCGGCGTCACGAGCCGCGCCGTCGGGAAGTCGGCCGGGATGCGGTCCGCCGCGAGCAGCTGCGGCTGGCCCGCCGTCGCGCCGTCGGCGATCGGCTGCACGGTCGGCAGCGGCGGCCGCTGCGCCGTCGCGCTGACGTACGCGACGTGCCGGCCGTCGCCGGTGACGACGGGCTGCGTCTCGATGCCGGTGCCCGGCGTCAGCACGCGCGCCGCGCCGCCGCCCACGGGCACGTACAGCACGTGGCGCCGGTCGAGGTCGAGCGCGTTCGGGCCCGTGTTGGCGGAGGCGAGCAGCGCGCGCCCGTCCGGCGCCAGCGACACGTGCTCCACCATGTAGTTGCCCGGCGTCAGCAGCGTCGCCTTCTGCCCCGCGGCCAGCCCGTCCTCGGGGATGCTGTAGAGGTGCGGCCAGTTGTCCTCGTACGACGCGAACGCGATGCGGCCGGCCTTCGTCCAGTGCAGGTTGGTGCCGCCGTGCGTGGACGGCGGCGAGCCGGCGAGCGTCGCGGGCGCCTGCCAGAGGCGGCGCGCCGGGCAGCCCCGGTCGGCGGTCGGCGACGCGAGGCACGCCGCCACATCGGTCGTCCAGATCCCCCACGGCTGGTGGCGCGCGACGAGGATCGAGTCGGGCGCGCCGCCACTGCCGGGCCGCCGCACGAACGCGATCCGGCGCCCGTCGGGCGACCAGCGCGGCGAGCCGTCGCGCGACGTGGACGGCGCGATCCACCGCACCGGCGTCGAGTCGCCGCTCCACACGCCGACGAACGCGTGGTCGCCGCGCCCCGACACGAACGCGAGCTGCCGCCCGTCGGGCGACCAGCGCGGGTCCGACGCCTCGCCGCGCGCGGTGATGAGCTTCCGCGCCGGCGTCGCGCCGTCGAGCGCGGCGATCCACACCGCGCGGTCCTTCACGAACGCCACCCGCTGCCCGTCGGGCGACAGCGACGGCTCGTCGCCGCCGTCCGCCACCACGCGCGGAGCTCCGCTGCCATCGAACGGCGCGACCATCAGCTGCAGCTTCGCGCCCGCGGGGCTGGACGTCGGGTTCACGGGCACGAGGTCGTCCCAGTTGCCCGAGTGCTCGCCGCCCCGCACGAACACCACCCACCGCCCGTCGGACGAGAGCGCGACGCTCGTCAGCTCCTGGCCGTCGTCCTCGGTGAAGCGCGTGAGCTGGCGCGCCGCGAAGCGCGGCCCCTCGGCCACCCACACGTTGCGCTTCCCCTGCTCGTCGAACGCCCAGGCGAGGCGGCTGCCCGTCGCGGCGGCGGCCAGCTCGGTCGGGAACGGGTAGCCCTTGAGCTGCGCCATGGTGAACGCGGGCGCGGCCGGCTGCGCGCCGGCGCCCGTCGCCACGAGGGCGCCGAGCGGGAGCAGCACGCCGGCGACGCGGCGGGAGAGGCGGGAGGGAGCCATGCGGAACCTCGGTGGCGGGTCGCGGAGGGGAACGTCGGACTACGACGGGCGCGCCCGGGACGTTGTCGCGCGGCACGCGGGTGCGGAAGCCGCGCCGCCTCGCGCGCCCGGCGGGGACCGGGCGCGGCCGGGAACCGGCGCCACGCCGCGCGCGCTGGACTCCCGGCGCTCCCGTCGTCCCCCGGGCCGCGCGCGCCCTCACCTACCGGAGGAGGCCTCCATGCCCGCACGGCACGACGACGACCGCGTCCCCCACGTCCGGACCGCCACGCACGCGCACGGCCTGCTGGGCGAGGGCGTGCAGACGGGACTCGTCGGCGCGGGTGCGGTGGCCCTCTGGTTCCTGGTGGTGGACCTGCTGGCCGGCCGACCGCTGCACACGCCGGCGCTGCTCGGCGCCGTGCTCGCGGGCGCGCCCGACCCCGCGCTGGCGGCGGAGGGCGACGGCCGCCTCGGGATGGCCGCGCTGTACACCGTGTGCCACCTCGTCGCGTTCATGGCGCTCGGCGTGCTGGCGACGTTTCTGGTGCACCGCGCCCAGCGCACCCCCTCGCTGCTCGCGCTGCTGCTGATGCTGTTCGCGGCCGTGGAGGTCGCGTTCACCGGGTTCGTCGCGCTGCTCGAGGTCAACGCGATCGGCGACATCGCGTGGTACCAGGTGGCGGCCGGCAACGTCGTCGCGGCGCTGGCGATGGGCTGGTTCCTGGTGCGCAACCACCCGGGCGTCGCCGCGCACTTCGGGCGCATGATCGCGGACGACGGACGATAGAGCGCTGCGGGCTGCGGATCTGTGCCGTGCCCTCGGCGGGCGACGTCGCACCCGGCGTGCACGAACGACGCGTTCGACTACGGATGCTCCGGATCGAGCGGATGAGACGGATCGCTCCCCGTGGCGCACG
>CBHYLO010000141.1:0-9062 GCA_966128675.1 uncultured bacterium
TCGGGGGTACGGAGGGTGTGCCGGCCGCGACGCGCTCGCCGCCCGGCATCGGGCGCTCCGTCCCGGCCGTCCCGTCCCTCGTCCTCCCGCTCGTGTCCGCATCGCGCCGTGCCCGCCGCCCACTCGTGCTCGCGTCGGCCGTCGCCGCCCTGGGCGCCTGTGCGCACGGCAGCGAGCCCGCCGCCGCGATCGTCGATCCCGCCCTGGCCACCGTGGTCGTCGCCGGCGACCGCCTGGGCGACACCGTGCGCGTGGTCCGCGGCCAGCAGGCGGTGCTCGACGGCCGGCGGCTCGTCGTGGGCTTCGCCGACCTGCTGGACGAGTCGCGCTGTCCGGCCAACGTCACGTGCGTCTGGCAGGGCAACGCCGCCGTCCGCCTGAGCCTCGCGGTGCAGGGGGAGCGGGCGGCGCCGGTGCTGAACACGGGGAAGGAGCCGCGCGCGGCGACCATCGGGAGCTACGCGGTGGAGCTGGTGAACGTCGAGCCGTATCCCGGCACGGTGCCGGACAACGTGCGCATCGCCCCGTCGATCCTCGTGCGCGTGACGCGCCGCTGAGCGGCGCCCGCGGGCGCGACGCCCGGTTGCGGGCGTCGCGGCGCGCGTGTCACTTGCGCGCATGAACGACTCCGATCAGCTCGACGTGCGGCGCGAGGACGCGCTCGACCCGGTGACGCTCGCCGCGCACCTGATGGCCGTGGACTCGACCAGCGGGCGCGAGGGACCCGCGATCGACCGCATGGAGCAGGTGCTCGCGGCGCGCGGCTGGCGCGTGACACGGATCCCGGTGGGCCCCGGCCGCGACGACCTCTTCGCCGAGGGAGAGCGGCCCGCGGAGGTCGTGCTCTCGACGCACCTCGACACGGTGCCGCCGTTCCTCCCGCCGCGGCTGCACGACGGGCGCCTGTACGGCCGCGGCGCGTGCGACGCGAAGGGGATCGCCGCGGCGATGGTGTGCGCGGCCGAGCGGCTGCGGGCGCGCGGCGTGCCGGTGGGGCTGCTGTTCGTGGTGGGCGAGGAGACCGCGCACGACGGCGCCCACGCGGCCAACGACGCGCAGCCGCGCCTCGCGCCCGCCTGCCGCGCGCTCGTCAACGGCGAGCCGACGGAGAGCGTGCTGGGCGTCGGCACGAAGGGCGCGCTCCGCTTCACGCTGCGCGCGACGGGGCGCGCCTGCCACTCCGCCTACCCGCAGCTGGGCGAGAGCGCGATCGCGAAGCTCTCGCGGCTGCTGGTCGAGCTGGAGACGCTCGCGCTGCCCACCGATCCGGTCCTCGGCGCGACGACGATCAACATCGGGTCGATCACCGGCGGCGTCGCCGACAACGTCGTCCCGCCGCTGGCCGAGGCGCGCTGCATGGCGCGGCTGGTGACGCCGGCGGAGACGCTGCGCGCGGTGCTCGAGGCGTGGGTCGGCGACCGCGCGACGATCACGTGGGGGATCACCGTGCCGCCGGTGCACCTCGGCACCGCGCCCGGCTTCCGCACCGACGTCGTCGCCTACGCGACGGACATCCCCGTGCTGACGCGCTGGGGGCGGCCGTACCTGTTCGGGCCCGGCTCCATCCACGTCGCGCACACGGACGACGAGCACGTGGACGTGGACGAGCTGCGCGCCGCCGTGGACGCCTACGAGCGGCTGGCCACGGCGGCGCTGTCGGAGGCGTGACGCCTCAGCGCAGGTACTGGTAGAGCCCCACCAGCCCGACGACGGCACCGCCGAACGCCAGGACCCCGCCCGCGTCGCCGCCCACCAGCAGGCCGGCGACGATCGCCGCGCCGCCGGTGATCATCAGCGCCTCGGGCTGGCCGAAGCCGGGGCGGTTGCGCGGGGCGCGCTCCTCCTCGCCCTGCTGCGCGGTGCGGGCGGCGTGCATGGGCGCCGTGGCGACGCCCGCGCGGGCGCCGTCGTACGTGGGGCCGGCCGTGGCGGGCGACGCGGGCTGCGGCGCGGCCGGGGCGGCGGCCGCGGGCAGGGCGGGCGCGGTCAGCTCCTGGGCGGCCGCGGGCGCGGCCGTGACGAGCAGGGCGAGAACGAGCGGGCGAACGATCATGCGACACCTCGGCGAGGGTGGGCACCACGGGACGGCGGCGGGAAGAGGAAAGATGCAGGCCGCGCCGCGCGACCGCCCGGGCCGCTTTCGGGAACCGGCGGCCGGCCGCATCTTGGGGCGCTGCGGCAGGCCCACCTCTCCGTGACAGGAGGCGTCATGCGGTCCGTGCATCGTGCCCTCGTGCTGCTCGCGCTCGTCCCCGTCGCCGCGTCCGCGCAGCTGGTGCGCTCGGGCACGGGCGCCGGCGCCACCGCCGCGCGCGACCAGTTCCGCGTCGATCTCGGCGGCGGCACCGCGGCCGGCGCCAACGGCTCGTTCGGCGGCGTGCGCCGCGAGATCAACTGGGACGGCGTGCCGGACGCGACCTCCGCGCCCAACAACCTCCCGGCGAACTTCTTCAACGTGAACTCGCCGCGCGGCGTCGTCTTCTCCACGCCGGGCACGGGGTTCCAGGTGAGCGCCAACGCCGGCGCGGGGCCGACCGGGTTCGGCAACATCGACCCGTCCTACTCGACCACGTTCGCCGCCTTCACCCCGCAGCGTCTGTTCACGGCGCTCGGGAGCAACGTCGTGGACGTCAGCTTCTTCGCGCCGGGCACCGCGACGGCCGCGCTGACGCGCGGCTTCGGCGCGGTGTTCACGGACGTCGACCTCGCGAACACGACGTCCATCACCTACTTCGACGCGAACGGCCTCTCGCTCGGCACCTTCTTCGCGCCCGGCATCGTCGGGAGCGCGACGTTCAGCTTCCTCGGCGTCTCGTTCGCCGACGCGATCGTCAGCCGCGTGCGCATCGTCAACGGCAACGCGGCGCTCGGCGCCGGCGTGCTCGATCAGAACGGCAACCCGACGGACCTCGTGGTGATGGACGACTTCATCTACGCCGAGCCGACGGCGGTCGTCCCCGAGCCGGCGACGCTGGTGCTCCTGGGCACCGGCCTCGCGCTCGGCACGCTGGTGCGGCGCCGCCGCGTCGGCTGAGCCGACCGGTCCCAGGCGCGGGAGAGCACGAAGGGGGCGGCGTCCGCGGCCGCCGCCCCCTTCGTTCCTCGTGCGGGCGGTCAGGCCGCCGGCGGCGTCTCCAGCAGCCCGTCCTCGCCGCCCGGGACGACCTGCTCCATCGCCGGCGCCAGCGGCCCGACGGGGACCAGCGGCGCCAGCCCGGGCATCGCCGACCCGGGCACCGCGGCCGGCGGCAGCACGACCGGCGAGGCGAGGATCGGCGACGGCGCGCTCACGCGGCCGACCGTCTCGATGGTGATCGCGTGCGTGGGGCAGCTGCGCACGAAGTTGCCGTCCGCGGGGGACCACGACAGCTCGCGGCTGAGCGGGTACGCGGTGCCGTCCGCCTGCTGCCCCATGACGTGCGGCGCGAGGGCGACGCAGAGCCCGCAGGCCGTGCACTTCTCGCGGTCCACCGACAGGCGCACCGTGCGCCGCGGGAAGATCCCCCCGGGCGCGGTGAACAGCTCGTCGAGCCCGCGCAGCGCCTCGCACGCGGCGCGGTAGCCCTCGTCGATCAGCTCCTGGGCGTGGCCGAACACGAACCACCCGATGTGGCTCACGCGCGGCCGCACGAGGAGCATCGGCGGGCCGTTCCAGTTGCTCAGCGGCGGCACCTGCAGCGCCTGCATCATGACGCTCGCGGAGCGCATGAAGATCGACGCGAAGCCCTGCGCGTGGATCGTCGTGTCGTGCGTCAGGTCGGCGTTGCCGACGTCCACGGCGATGACGGCGTCCACCGGCGGCGCGATGCGGTTCCGCGCGGCGATGGAGACGGGGAGGTTGTCGACCGTGCCGCCGTCGACGCACACGCGCCCGTCCACGCGCCCCGGCGGGAAGAAGCCGGGCAGCGCGCACGAGGCGTACACCGCGTCGCGCACCGGCACGTCGCGGAGCCCGTTCAGCCCCCACACCACCTGCGTGCCCCGCGCGATGTCGACGGTGTTGACCAGCAGCGGCACCTCCAGCGCGTCGAAGTCGCCCTCGGGCACCACCTGCTCCACGAGCGTGCGCAGCGGCTCCGCCATGTACAGCGACGCGGCCCGCATGCGCTCGACCAGCATGCCGTAGTGGTTGATGCGGAACAGGTCGCGCCGCTTCAGCGCGACGGCGCGCTGCGCCATCTCGTCCTCGTGGAGCCCGGCCGCGTACGCGGCGCCGAGCAGGGCGCCGATGCTGGAGCCGGCGACGAGCGACGGGCGGATGCCGCGCTCGCGCAGCGCGCGCAGCACGCCGATGTGCGCGAAGCCCTTCAGCCCCCCGCCGCCCAGCACCAGCGCGATGCGCGGCGCCGGGCGCGCGACCACGCGCGGCGAGCGCCGGGCGGCGGGGGAGTGAGCGCGGTCTTGGGGGTCTCCAGGCATCGGTTTCCTCCCGCCACGCGGGCACGTGCACGCACGGGTCGCGCAGCCGGGGCCACGCGACGCTCCACGCCTGCCGATCACGTCCTGCCGATCACGTCCTGATAACCTGCAGACGCCTCCCGGGTCCGCGCGGTCACCGTCTCCTGCACCGCACCGACTACGAAAGAAGCGCGCCATGCACGGTGCGCCGCCGGCGCGGCGCCGGTGCGCCGGTGGTTCGCAGCGTACATTAGCGCCATGACGACCTCTCCCTCCAGCGGCCCGGCGCCCGCGCGCCACCGCGACGCGTCCCTCGTGCGCGCCCTCGGCACGTGGGGGCTGGCCGCCGGCATCGTGAACGTCACCATCGGCGGCGGCATCTTCCGCCTCCCCGCCGGCGCCGCCGACGCCCTCGGCCCCGCCGCCCCGCTGGCGTACGTCGTCTGCGCGATCGCGATGGGCCTGATCGTCGTCTGCTTCGCCGAGGCGGGCAGCCGCGTCTCGCTGACGGGCGGGCTGTACGCCTACGTCGAGATCGCGTTCGGCCCGTTCCTCGGCTTCCTCACCGGCGTGATGCTCTGGGCGAGCATGAGCGCCGCGCTGGCCGCCGTCTCGACCTTCTTCGCCGACTCGCTCGTCGCGCTGGTGCCGGCGATCGGCGCCGGCGCCGGGCGCGCGATCGCGCTGCTCGTCGCGCTGGCGCTCCTCGCGGGGCTCAACGTCCTCGGCGTGCGCGGCGCGAGCCGGTTCAACGCCGCGATGACGGTCGCCAAGCTGGTGCCGCTGGCGATCTTCGTCGGGCTGGGGGCGATGGCGATCAACGGCGCGAACCTCGCCGTCGCGCAGGCGCCGAGCACCGACGCGATGGCGCGCGGGTCGGCGTTCCTCATCTTCGCCTTCCTCGGCGTCGAGGCCGCGCTGGTCCCCAGCGGCGAGGTGCGCGAGCCGCCGCGCACGGTGCCGCGCGCGCTCTTCCTGGCGATGCTCGCGGTGACCGTCGTCTACATCGCCGTGCACGTCGTCGCGCAGGGGATCCTCGGCCCGTCGCTGGCCGCCGCGAAGACCCCGCTCGCCGACGCCGCCGGCATCGCGCTCGGCGGCCGGGGACGCACGCTGATCCTCGTCGGGTCCGCGATCTCGATGTTCGGCTACGTCAGCGGCATGACGCTCGGCGTCCCGCGGATCCTGTACGCGTTCGGGCGCGACGGCTTCCTGCCGCGCGCCTTCGCCGCCGTGCACCCGCGCTACCGGACCCCGCACGTCGCGATCGTCGCGCAGGCCGTGCTGACGGCGGCGCTCGCGCTCAGCGGCGGCTTCGAGCGGCTGGCGCTCGTGGCCAACGGCGCTGGGCTGGCCGCCTACGCCGCCTGCTGCGCCGGCGCCTGGCAGCTGCGCCGCAAGGACGTGCGGCAGGCCGGCGGCGTCCCGTTCCGGACCCCGTTCGGCAGCGTCGCGCCGGCGCTCGCGCTGCTCGTCATCGGCTGGATGATGACGGGGCTGACGGCGCGCGAGTGGACCGCGCTCGCGGTCGTGCTGGCGCTGGCGGTGCCCGCCTACCTGCTGACGCGCGCAGCGCGGTCGCGGACCGCGCGGGCGGAGACCGGTAGCGCGGAGGACGGAAGAGCGGACAGCGACGGGGCGCGCTACGGCGAAGCGGAGGCCTCGAGCCGGTAGCGTCACGCGAAGGTCCGTCGTTCCGTCTCACGCTCCACCGTCCTCCGCTCCATCGTCCGCCGCCGTTCCGTCCTCCGCTGCATCGCCATGGACAGCCTGCTGAAGTTCCGGTCCGAGTTCCCCATCCTCGACCGCTCGACGTACCTCGTCTCCAACTCGCTCGGCGCGATGCCGCGCGCGACGGCCGACCGGCTGGCCGAGTACGCGGAGGTATGGGCGACTCGCGGCGTGCGCGCGTGGGCCGACGCGTGGTGGGAGCTCCCCGTGCGCGTGGGCGACGTGATCGCGCCGCTCATCGGCGCCGCGCCCAACGAGGTCGCGATGGTCGCCAACGTCTCCCTCGCGCACGCGACCGTGCTCTCGGCGCTCGACTTCTCGGGCGGGCGCGACACGATCGTCATGACCGCGCTCGACTTCCCGTCGGTGCGCTACGCCGTCGAGGGGATGGCGGCGCGGATGGGCGCGCGCGTGGTCGTCGTGCCGGCGGCCGAGGACGGGATGTCGGTGGACGAGGACGCGCTGTGCGCGGCGATCGACGCGCGGACGCGGCTGGTCGCCATCTCGCACGTGCTCTTCCGGTCGGCGTACGTCATGGACGCGGCGCGCGTCGTCCGGCACGCGCACGACGCCGGCGCGCTGGTGATGCTCGACGCCTACCACTCGGTCGGCGTGCTGCCGGTGGACGTGCAGACGCTCGGGTGCGACTTCCTGGCCGGCGGGGTGCTGAAGTGGCTGTGCGGCGGGCCGGGCGGCTGCTTCCTGTACGTGGCGCCCGACGTCGAGGCCCGGGCCGGCGCGCCCGTGCGCCCCGCGCTCACCGGCTGGCAGGCGCACGAGCGCCCCTTCGCCTTCGAGGACGCCATGGCGCACGCCGCGGGCGCCTGGCGCTGGCTGTCGGGGACGCCCAGCGTGCCGGCGCTCTACGCCGCGCTGGAGGGGCCGCGCCTCGTGCACGCGGCGGGGATCGCCGCCGTCCGGGCCAAGAGCGAGCGGCAGACCGCGCGGCTGATCGCGCTGGCCGACGCGCGCGGCTACCCGGTGCGCGCGCCGCGCGACCCGGCCCGGCGTGGGGGCACGGTCGCCTTCGACGTGCCCCAGGGCTACGAGGTGGCGCAGGAGCTGATCGCACGCGACATTGTCATCGATTATCGCCCCGGCGCGGGCATCCGCGTCGCCCCGCACTTCTACACGTCGGACGAGGAGCTCGAGGCGGCCGTGGCCGCGATCGACGAGATCCTCGCGACCGGCGCCTGGCAGCGGCACGCGGGACGGCGGGCGGTGGTGACCTGATGGACCTATCCCGCACCGCGGGAAACTCCCTTCCACTTCCGAGTCTGGCCATGAGCACCGCGCCCAAGCGCATCCGCAAGCAGTACGTCAACAGCGAGTACCCCCTCGTCATCATGCGCTTCGAGGACGGGCACGAGATCAAGGTCTACAAGGGCACGGGCAAGGAGTTCGACGCCTACCCGGGCGAGACCATCAAGCTGCTGGCGATGTACGACCCGACGTCGCACGACCGCGAGCTCGTCGACACCAAGAAGTCCGACGACTTCCCGGACGCCGCGGAGTGATAACCCGCGGGGTCACCCGCGTGATCGCTAGGACCACACGCTGCACCGCCACCCCGCCCCCCGTCCGGCGGGCCCACGAGCCGACGGGGAACCTGGACAGCAAGACCGGCGCGGCGCTGCTGCTGGGCGGCACCGCGGCCTGCGCCGGCGCGCAGACGCCGGTCACCAAGACCGTCCCCGCCGCCGGCCCCGCCGCCGGCCCCGCCCGCGCCACGGCGGTCGCGCGCACCGACACCGTCGCGCTCCGCCGCGCGATCGACTCGCTCGTCACCGCGTACGAGGGCGCGAAGCAGGGCGTCGTCGGTTACGCCGTGCACAACCTCGACACCGGCGAGCGCCTGTCGTACCGCGGCGGCGAGACCTTCCCGACGGCGAGCCTGATCAAGGTCCCGATCCTCGTCACGCTGTTCGATCTCGTCGAGAAGCAGATGATCGCGCTCGACGACCCGATCACGATGCTGAAGATCGACCAGGTGCCCGGGGCTGGGCAGCTCCAGCACCTGCGGCCCGGCGTCACCATCCGCGTCGCCGACGCCGCGCGGTACATGATCACGATCAGCGACAACACCGCCACCAACCTGCTCCTCGACCGCGTCGCGCTGCGCCGCGTCTGGGAGAAGATGGAGGCGCTCGGCCTGCCGCACACGAAGGTGCACGCGAAGGTGTTCCAGCGCTTCACCAGCGTGGCGATGGACAGCTCCGTGAAGTACGGGCTGGGCGTGACGACGCCCGACGAGATGGCGGCGCTGTACGCGCGGCTGGCCCGCGGCACGGCGGTCAGCCCCGCCGCCGACTCGGCGATGCTCGCGATCATGTACCAGAACGAGGACGACGCGCTGCTGCAGCGCTACGTCGAGGGCGTGCGCGCCGCCAACAAGACCGGCGCCACCGACCAGGTGCGCACCGAGTGCGCGCTCTGGGAGCTGCAGTCGCGCGTCGTCGCCTGCGTGCTCACCAAGGAGAACCGGGACACGCGCTGGGTCCTCGACACCGAGCCGCAGCTGCTGCTGGCGCGGCTGGGGAAGGTGATCACCGACGCCTGGCCGAAGCGGCCCCGCGCGCCGCAGTCCTGAGGGCGCGCTCCGACAGTTCCGGCACGCCCCCTGCGCCAGCGGGGGGCGTGCCTGCTTCCGCCCCCCTCGCCGCCGCGGCGCTGGCCGTCGCGCTGCTCGCCGCGCCCGTGCGCGCGCAGATGGTCGGCGTCCCGCTGCCGCCCCCGCGCCCCGCGCCCGCGGTCGTCGCGGCGGCCGCCGACAGCGCGGACCCGAACCGCCCGAAGCCCTTCCGCGCCGACACCGCGGCCATCATCCAGAAGCTCGACATCCAGGCCTGGGTCGACTCGGCCGCCCCCGCGCTGGCGCGCGCGCCGCGCCCCGCGCCCGCGGTCGTGACCCCCGTCCCGCGCGTCGACGCGCC
>CBHYLO010000142.1:0-9046 GCA_966128675.1 uncultured bacterium
CGCACGACGGGCGCGACGTCGCGCGCGGCGTCGGGCGGAGCGGACGGCCAGGGCTCGACCTGCGGCGCCGGGGGCGGCGGCTCGACCGCCGGAGCCACGACGGGCGGCGCCAGCGGCGCGACAGCGGCGGGACTCGCGGTGGTCACCGTGGCCTGCTCCGCCAGGATCGCCCGCAGGCGCGCCGCGATCGCCGGGGCGAGCGGCAGGTCGAGCTGGTCGCGCACGAGCGCCTCGTGGACCCGGACGGCGCGCTGCGCGCCGGCGGCGTCCCCGGCCCGCCCCAGCGCGTCGACGAGCGCCAGCGCGGCGCCCGAGTCCACCGGATCCAGCGCGCACAGCCGCCGGCACCACGCCACCTCGGCGCCATGATCGCCGGCGTCGCGCGATTGGCGGGCGAGGGTGCGCAGCGCGTCGGCGCAGCGGCCGGCCTGGCGCCGCCGCTCGGACTCCACCCACTGCTCGAACTCGGGGGCGCCGGGGAGCTGGAAGCCGTCGAGGAAGGGCCCGTGGTAGGCCGCGACCGCGTCGGCGAGCCGCCCCTGCCGGAGCGCCGCGTCGAACGTCCGCAGGTCGCACGCGACGACGGCCGGGTTGAGCCGGACGTCCGTGACGCCCAGGAACAGCTCCTCCTCGTCGGTCGCGCGGCGGAGGCTGTAGAGCGTCTGCGTCAGCGTGCGTCGCGCGCGCTCCGGCTCCGCATCGGGCCAGAGCAGCGCCAGGATCCGCTCACGGCTGGTGCCCGCCTCGCCCGCCGCCGCCACCAGCGCCAGCACTGCCAGCGGCCGGCGCTGCGACGCCGCGGCACCCAGCGGCGCGCCGTCGCGCAGGAGCGCGCAGCCGCCGAGGGCGGTCAGACGGAGAGCCGGGGGGGAGGACACGAGGGACACGGGCGGGACGGAGCGGGGCGCTGGCTCGCCGCAATCTCGCCCGCTGCACGATCCGGCGCCACCGAAGTCGTTGTCCCGCCGCGATTTGATCCTGGGCTGACTCCTGACCGCACGGGGCCGCGCATGTTGCCGTCGCCCTGGGGGGCAACCGACCGGCGTGGAGGGGTGCGGACATTGGCAGTCCCGCCCCTCCCGTCGGTCACCCGCCCGCTCCCGCGCACGTCCGCGCACGTCCCGCGCACCCCTCCGCGCGCTTCCCCTCCCCTCGCCCGCCCCGCCCATGTTCCGCCCGCTCCGCCTGTCGCTGCTCGCCGTCCTGCTCCTGTCGTCCGCGACCGCCTGCCGCCGGAACCGGCCGGCCGCCCCGCCGCCGGCCCCCGCGACCGACGACGCCGAGGCGGAGCGCCTGCGCCGCGAGGCCGCCGAGCGGGAGGCGGAGGCGCGCCGTCGGGCCGAGGAGGAGGCGCGGCTGCGGGCGGAGCGCGAGGCGGCGGAGCGGGCGCTGGCCGCGGCGCGCGCGTCGCTGGAGGCGCCGGTGCTGTTCGAGTTCGACCGGTCCGACCTGGACGCGCGGGCGCGCGCGGCGCTCGACGCCAAGCTGCCGGTGCTGCAGGCGAACCCCGGGCTGCAGATCCGGATCGCCGGCCACACCGACGAGCGGGGCTCGGACGAGTACAACCTGGCGCTGGCGCAGCGCAGGGCCGCGGCGGCCAAGCGCTACCTGACGCAGCGCGACATCGACGCGTCGCGGATCGAGATCGTCAGCTACGGCGAGGAGCAGCCGAGCTGCGGCGAGAGCACCGACGACTGCTGGGCGCGGAACCGCCGCGACGAGTTCGCGATCACCGTCGGCACCGTGGGCCCCGTCGCCGGCCGCCAGCCGTGAGCGCGGCCCGATGACGGACGCGCTCATCACCCCGCCGGCGGGCGCGCCGGCCTGGGTCGCGGACGTCTGGGCGGTCCGCGACGCGCGGCTGCTGCTGCGGATGGCCGCCGCGACGCCGGAGGCGCCGATCATGGAGCACGCGCTGGACACGCTGATGCGGGCGGCGCTGGCCGCCGGCTTCGGGCGGACGACCGCGTGCGCCGTGGCGATCGCCGCGATCGAGGAGGGGCTGCCGCGCCTGCGCAGCCCGAAGAAGGCGGAGGCGCGCCGAGAGCGGTGGACCGCGCGCGTCGCCGACGTCCACGCCGCCCTCGCCGGCGACGACGGCACCTTCTGAGGGCGCAGCCGCGAGGACGCGGCGTCAGGCCGGGGGCCGGGCGCCGTCGTCCGCCGCCGCCGCCGGCCGCGCCAGCCCGGCGATCGCGGCGGCGATCCCGCGGGGCGCGGGCACGTCGCCCGTCCCCGCGGGCCATCCCTCGCGCTGCCGCCGGCGGTCGCCGTCCGTCTCCTCGGTCTGGTCGTGGAAGAGGATCTGCTGCGTCGGGAACGGGAGGTCGATGCCGGCGGCGGCGAGCTCGCGCTTGACCCCGGTGAGCACGCGGTCCTGTGCGAGCAGCCCGTCGGCCATCCGCGAGGCGGTCCACCACCGCGCGCGCAGGTTGACGCTGGCGTCGGCGAGCGCGACGAGGATCACGTCGGCCTTCGGGTCCGGGGCGACGTCCTCCGTCTCCTCGAGGACGCGGAGGATGATGCGGCGCGCCGCCTCGACGTCGTCGCCGCAGCCGATCCCGACGTCGTACTCCCACCGGCGCTGCGGGAAGGCGGTGTTCACGGTGACGGAGTTGGTGAACAGCTCCCCGTTGGGGATGATGACGCGGCGCCCGTCGTAGGTGCGCACGTAGGTCGCGCGCGTCTGGATGTCCTCGACGGTGCCCTCGTAGTCGCGGAAGCGGATCTGGTCGCCCGCCTGGAACGGCCGCGTGACGAGGATCAGCAGCCCGGCGAGGAAGTTCTGGAAGATGTCCTTGAAGGCGAAGCCGATCGCCACGCCGCCGATGCCGAGGGTGCTGACGAGGTCCGCGGGGGTGAAGCTCGGGAAGGCGGCGGTGACCGCGACCAGCGCGCCGACGAGGAGGATCGACGCCTGCGTCAGCCGCCCGATCGCCAGCTCGAGCGTCTTGTGCTCACGGCGGCGCTCGGCGTTGCGGCTGATGAGCGCGCGCACCCCGCGCGCGACGCCGTAGAAGAGCGCGAGCAGGAGGACCGCCAGCACCAGACGGGGCAGCGCGGCCACGAAGCCGTGGACCATCCCCTGGACCGTGCGCCACGCCGTGGACATGTCGAACGCCATGACCCCCTCGCCCGTCGGTGAGTCTGCTCCCGGGCGGCCCCCGCCGCCGCGATCGTCGGGAGACCACGCAGGGCGCACGCCCGCGACGGTCGGCACGCGAGGCAGCGATCGGCGACGCCACGACGCGGGTCGGCCGTACGCAGCGCTCGAGAGGATCGGACGGGATGACGAGGAGGCTCCGCACCGGCGCTCGGAGCGGTGCGCCACACGGAGCCTCCTGGTCATCCTGTCTGCCCCTGTCGTTCGGGTCCGGCGCATCCCCGCGTTCGCCGGCGCGCGTCGGCACGCGCGGGGCGCGACACGAGACGACGACGGGCCGCGATCCGAAGGGATCGCGGCCCGTGGTGTTCGAGGCGTGGTGCGGTCAGCGCCGCTGCAGGCGGCTCAGCAGGCGCAGCATCTCGAGGTACAGCCAGACGAGCGTGACGAGCAGGCCGAACGCGCCGAACCACTCCGCCACCCGGGGCGCGCCCTCGCGCGCGCCCCGCTCGATGAAGTCGAAGTCGAGGACGAGGTTCAGCGCGGCGACGCCGACGATCACGACGCTGATGCCGATGCCCAGCGGGGAGCTGTCCCACATGAAGGGGAGCTGCGCGCCGAACAGGCGGGCGACGAGCGCGACCAGCGAGGCGAGCACGATCCCGAGCGTCGCGCCGATGACGATCTTCCGGAACATCGGCGTCGCGCGGATCACGCCGGTGGCGTAGAGCAGGTACATGCCGCCCGCGGTGGCGAGCGTCAGCACGACGGCCGTGCGGGGCAGCCCCGCGTAGCGCGCGTCGTAGAGGGCCGAGATCGCGCCCAGCAGCAGCCCCTCGACGACGGCGTAGAGGGGCGCCGTGAACGGGGCGAGCTGCGGCTTGAAGACGGTCACGAGCGCCAGCACGAAGCCGCCGATCCCGCCGACGAGGAGCGCCGGCGTGACGATGCCGACGTTCCCGGCGGCGACCTCGCGCCACGTGAACGCCGCGCCGAACACCACCAGCGCGAGGAGGACGAGCGTCTTCCACGCGGTGCCCGCGACGGTCATCGTGTCGCCGGCCGCGCGCAGCCCGGTGGCCTTGGCCATCCGGGAGAGCATCGGGTTGGAGGATTCCATGCGCAGGGGCGTGAGGGGGTAGGGGCGGCGGCGGCCCGCCGTCGGCGGGCCGTACCCGCGAAAGATACTACCCCGCACGCGCGGTCACCGTGCCCTGGCGGGCGACGCTGGTCCGAGCGCCCGTCACGCCGGACCCGAACGGCGCACTGCTTCAGACGGGATTGTCAGGATTTGCAGGATTCACAGGATGCATGGCGCTGCGTGGCGCGAAGGCACCTCGCACGACGCGGAGCTTCGCATCCTGTCAATCCTGGCAATCCTGTCTCACACTCTTCAGGTCCTGACGCACCGGACCCGAACGGCGAACGGCATTAGACAGGATTCGACGGATTGAACGGACAACGGTCGGATTACGCTCCGCGTGGTGGCGACGTCCCTAGCGCCACGCGGAGCGTAATCCGGCTCTTCTCAGTCCAATCCGTTGTAATCCCGTCTCATGCTATTCCGTTGCGACGCCCTCACGGCGCGCGGAGGAAGCTCGGCGGTGCGGCGACGGGGGCCGAGAGCGTGCGCAGGAACGCCTCCAACTGCGCGCGCTCGCGGGCCGAGAGCCGCAGCGGCTTCAGCTCCGAGTGCCCCGCCGGCGCGGCGGGCGCGCGGTCGTAGTGCGCCACGACCTCCGCCAGCGTCCGCACCTGCCCCGCGTGCATGTACGGCGCCCGCTCCGCCACGCCGCGCAGCGACGGCGTCTTGTAGGCGCGCACCAGCTCCTCGCCCTCGGTGGCGGCGAAGCGCAGCTCCGCGCAGTCGTCGGGGCCCGCGTCGCTGTGCCGCCCCGTGCACGCGAACTCCGACGCCAGCGCCTGCCGCACGCCCGTCGCGCGGCCGCTGTCCTCGGGCAGCGCGACGGCCGGACGCGGCACGCCGGTGTTGTGGAAGTGGTCGTCGGTCAAGCGCGGGCCGTTGTGGCAGTTCACGCAGCTCGCCTTCCCGATGAACAGCCGCGCGCCCGCGACCTCGTCGTCGGTGAGCGCCGACTCCGGCGTGTGCGGCCGGCCGGCCAGCTCGGCGTCCACGTAGCGGTCGAAGCGCGTGGGTGCGAAGCCGATGGTGCGCTCGTAGGCCGCGATCGCCTTGCCGATGTTCGCGTAGACACGGCTGACGTCCTGCTGCCGCGCGGGCGGGATGCGCGCCCACGCCGCGCGCCACGCGGTGTCGGCCACGGGGCCCGCCTGCGCCGGCAGCCCGTCGAGCGCGGGCAGCGGCCCGAACACGGCCTCGTAGTCGGCGCGGTAGTGCGCGGCGACGGCGTGCGCGTACTGCGTGCGGCTGCCGCCGTGCTCCACCGCGCTCTCCAGCGGGCCGAGCGCCTGCGCCCACTGGCTGTCGGCGCGGCCGTCCCAGAAGAGCCACGGCGAGTGCGCGGTGCCGGCGACCGGCATCGTGCGGCGCGCGGTGGTGCCCATGCCCTCGGCCAGCGCGACGCCGTCCTGGAACTCGCGGTCCGGCACGTGGCAGGTGGCGCACGACACGCGGCCGTTCCCGCTCAGGCGCGCGTCGAAGAAGAGGCGGTGGCCGAGCGCCGCCGCGCGCGGATCGTCGGCGACGCGGTTGGACGGGTCCTTCGGCAGCGGGCCCAGGCTCGCGAGCGACAGCGTGCGCAGCGTCTCGCGCTCGGCCGCCGACCAGCGCGCGCCGGCGGCGAGGGCGTGCACGGCGGCGGACGTCAGCACGAGCGCGACCAGCGCGGCGGCGACGTGGACGAGACGCGGCGGGCGCATCAGAGCTTGAGGTTGAAGACGACGGAGTCGGCACCGGCGGCGGCCGCGACGCGGAACGTCACGACCCACCAGCCGCCCATGTTGAACTTCATCCCGTCGACGACGTGGTCGCCGTTGCCGGCGTGGCGCGTGACGCGCGGCTTCGTGGGCAGGCCGTGGCCGTGCTGCGGCATGCCGCCGTCGACGGCGACGGTCGCGGAGTCCACCGGCGCGCCGGCGGCCGTCTCGAGGTGCAGCGTCCAGCGGTGCAGCCGGTTGCGCGGGATGCTGTCGCCCTGCGGGACGATGGTCGCGCGGTAGGCACCGGCCGCGCTCGTGCGCGTGCGCGAGTAGTCGAGGTCCTTCGGCGGCCGCGCGAACAGCATGCAGCCGGTGAGCAGGGCGGCGGACGTCAGGGAGAGGAACGCGTATCGCAGGGCACGCATGGAAGCCTCGCGGCGGGATGGTCGGAGAAGCGGAGAGCCACGTCGCGTGCGCATCACGTCGACGTGGCTCCAGAGTACGGGCTCCGGGGCGCGGGGTCTTGAACGCAGGGGTCATCCTGGTACGCCGCGCGCCATCACTCCACGGCTCACTCCACCGCGAAGTGGCCCATCATGCCGCTCTCGTGGTGCTCGAGGATGTGGCAGTGGTACATCCACTCGCCGCGCCGGTCGTCGGGCAGCCACGCGATGCGCACGCGGCTGCGTGGCGGGAGGTTCACGGTGTCCTCCCACGACAGGAACGCCGGCGGCTCGCCGTCCACCGACACGACCTGGAAGAAGAAGCCGTGCAGGTGGAACGGGTGGTCCATCAGCGTGTCGTTGACGACGTCCCACACCTGCAGCTCGCCGACGCGCACCGGCGCATCGCGGTGGTGCGTCTCGCCGTTGACGACGAACTTGAGACCGGTGCGCAGGCTCGGCCGCACGCCGAAGCGCACCTCGCGCGTCGGCGTCACCGGCCCCGTGACGAGCGGCGCGATGGGCCGCAGCACCGCCGGGATCGCGGCGCGCGACGGCCGCGCGGGTCCCACCGCGACCGTCGCCAGGCGCACGGCCCTCGCGCGCGCGAACGTGCGCCGGTCGTAGCGCAGCGACTCGACGGCGATCGTCTCTCCCGCGGCGAACGGGCCGACCGCGATGTCGACGCGGTCCGACGGCGGGAGCAGCACCTCGGTCATCGCGACCGGCGCGCCCAGCAGCCCGCCGTCGGTGCCGAGCAGCGTGAACGGCCGGCCGCCGATCGAGAGGCGCACGTAGCGCGCGCTCGCCGCGTTCACGATGCGCCACCGCTCGACCTGCCCGGCCGCGACGTGCAGCGTCGCATCGGCGCGCCCGTTCACGAGCAGCGTGCTCCCCTGCCGCCCGTCGTGCCGCTCGACGAGGCCGCCGAGCGGCGCGATCTGCCCCGCGCGGTCGAGCTTCACGTCGTCGAGCACCAGCACGCGCTCGGCGTCCAGCACCGGCTCGTGCTCATCGCGCACGACGAGCGCGCCGTACAGCCCGCGCTCCAGCTGCTCGGTCTCGTCGAAGTGCGGATGGTACCAGAACGTGCCGGCGTCGCGCAGGAGGTAGCGCGCGGTGAACGACTCGCCGGGCATGACGACCGGCTGCACGCCGTCGGTGCCGTCCATCGGCGCGGGAAGCCGCAGGCCGTGCCAGTGGATGGTCGTGGGCTCCGCGAGCCGGTTCGTGAGACGCACCTCGAGCACGTCGCCCACGCGCGCTTCGAGCAGCGGGCCGGGCACCTGCCCGTCGTACGCCCACACGCGTGTCCGCGTCCCGGCGACGAGCTCCCACTCGGCCTCGCGCGCCTCGAGGGCGACGTGGACGACCCGGCCGCCCGGCGCGGGCTGCGCGGCGTCGAACGCGCGCGTGTACGCGGCCGCGGCGTCGTGCGCGAGCGCGTGCGCGGCGTGGCCCCGGTGCTCGTGCCACGCGTGGTCGGGCGTGTGCGATCCATGATGCGAGTGCGGCTGCATGGGAGGGCCCTCGGGATGGGGTGGCGGGCGTGTGCTGCGGGTGGGCCGGCGCGTCGCGCTAGCCGCGCGGCCGCCGCGCACGCGCGACGACCTCGCGCACCGCGTCGATCACGACGTCGGGGCGGTCGAACTGGACGTAGTGCGACGCGTCGCGCACGGGCTTGTGCCGGCCCTGCGTCGACCACGTCGCCTGCTCGTCGTGCAGCGCCTTCCACGCGGCCTGCATGCGCGCCGCCTCCTCGCGCGTGACGCCCTCGACGGCGAGCCGCGCGGCGCTCATCTCCGCGGCGCCGGTGAGCACGACGAGCGGCCGGTCGCCGAGCGCACGCGCGCGCCCCATGGCGGCGAGCGTCGCGTCGACGGCCGCCGTCTCCGCGTGCAGCGCGGCGAGCGACGTCGGCAGGTAGGCCGCCGACGTCGCGGCCACGTCCGCCGGCCATCCCCACGGCGCGTCGCCGCCGGACGCCAGCCGGACGATCCCGGTCCACGCGAGCGCCGAGCCGACCGCCACGAGGCCGGTCGGCGGCTTCATCGAGCGGCCGGTCGCCTCGCGGTAGCGCTCGAACTGCTCCGGGTGGGACGCATCCACGAGGACGAGGCCGACGACCTCCGTCGGATACGCGTGCGCGAACAGCGTGACGTACGGCCCGCCGAGCGAGTGGCCGACGACGACCCACGGCGCGCGCTCGCCCGCGGCCGCGAGCGCCGCGTGCAGGTCGCGCGGCACGCGGGCGGCGTCGAACGGCCCCGGCGCGGGGTCGCTCCACAGGATGCCCGCGCGACTGTACGCGCAGACGCGGGTCGTGCGCGCGATGGCGTCGTGCACGGCCGCCCAGCTCAACGCGCCGAGGTCGTCGAGCCCGGCCTCGAGCACGACGGTCGGCGACCCGGTGCCGCGGCAGTCGAGCTGCAGGCGGCGTCCGCCGACGTCGACGAGTCGCCCGCGCACCGGATGGGCGCGCGCCGCGCGGCCGCGCAGCACCGCCTCGGAGCTCGCGCCGACGCTCACGGCCACGACGGTCACGCAGAGCAGTGCGAGCACGACGCGGCGCGTCCAGCGGGCGGCGGCGCTCATCGTCCGGCCGCGGAGAGCGCGGGCGCCGCGAGCGGCGCGCGTGCCGCGTCGGTGCGCGCGAGCC
>CBHYLO010000143.1:0-9021 GCA_966128675.1 uncultured bacterium
TCCACCACACCGGGCCGCGCTCGCCGAGGGCGTGCTTGGCCGCGTCCACCGCGGCGCGCGCCGTGCGCAGCGCCTCCGCGTCGCCACGCCGGCGCGCGGCCGCGACGGCGCGGCGGGCGTCCATCAGCGCGTGCACGTGCCGCGCGCGCTCGGCGTCGGGCAGGGCGGGGTTCGCGCAGCGCCACAGCCGGCCGCGCACGACGAAGTAGCGCCCGTCCGGCGTGACGGGGAAGCGCACGCGGCGGTGCCCTGCGCGCGCTACTCGACCGCGATGCGCGGGTAGGTGCCGTGCTCCAGACGCGCCGCGTAGAACTCGTCGAACGCGCGGAGCGAGTCGGCGCGCATGAGGTCCCAGTACACGCCGGCGCGCACGCCCTGGTACTGCACGACGACGCCGTGCTTGTACTCCACCTCGAGCAGCGCGCCGACGACGTCGTAGCCGACGGCGGCGAGGGTCTCGGACTCGACGGGGATGCGCTTCATCGAACGGCGTCTCGGAGGCCGCGGGGCGGGTCGCGGCGCGTCGGATCACGCGCCGTGCGGGAGCGGCGCTCTCGCCTCCACCAGACGATCCACTCCCCGCGGCGGAACCGCCAGTGGGGCATCGTGAAGATTCCGGCACGAGGGCGCGCCGTCGGCCCCGCGTCACCCCTCCGGGCGCGGGGCGGGCTGGAGGTCCACGCTCGTGTGCCGCTCGCGCGAGCGCACGGTCACCAGCACCAGCTGCCGCACCCGCATCCCGCCGCGCCGCTCGGCCGGCCGGAACCGCCACTGCGGGAGCACCGCCAGCAGCCGCTCGGCCAGCTCGGCGTCGGAGCCGGGGAGGATCTCGACCAGCCCCGGCTCGACGCGGCCGCGGGCGCTGACCACGACGTGCGCGCGCACCTCGCCGTCGACCCGCGACGCCACCGCCCGCGCGCGGTCGGCGAGGATGGCCGTGCGCGCGACCTCGCCGGCGACGTAGACGCGCCGCGCGGCGACCGTGTCGCGGAGCGCGGCCCGCAGCGCGGGCACCGGCGCCTCGAACGCGGAGCGGGGCCGGTGGGCGCAAGCCGTGGAGAGCGCGAGAACGGCGAGGACGATGAGGCGGAGGACCATGCGACGCAGAACGATGGGGCGTGAGACGATGACGCGGATGCTACCACCTCACAGCTTCAAGCGCGGTGCCGCCGTTCGCCGCTTCATCGTTTCACGCCGTTCCGTCGTCCGCGGTTCCGTCCTCCGCCGTATCGTCCTCCGCATCACGGTTCCGGCTCACAGTGTGAACGAGAACTCGGCGCCTTCCCCGACCGTGGAGTCCACGCCGATCACCCCACCGTGCGCCTGCACGATGCCCTGCGCGATCGCGAGGCCGAGGCCCGCGCCGGCGCGCCGCGTCTCGCGGGCCTGCCAGAAGCGGTCGAACAGGTGCGGCAGGTGCTCGCCCGCGATGCCGGGCCCGCTGTCGCGCACCGCGAAGCGCACGCCGCGGGCCGTATCGCGCGGCGCATCGGCCACCGTGAGCCACACCGTGCCGCCCTGCGGCGTGAACTTGAGCGCGTTCCCCAGCAGGTTGCCGAGCGCCTGCAGCAGCCGCTCGCCGTCGGCGAGGACGGCCGGGAGGCCGGGCGCGGCGTCGGCGACGAGCGTCAGCCCGCGCTCCGCGGCCAGCGGCGCGAACTGCTCGCGCGCGCGCTCGACCACGGCCGCCGGGTCCAGCGGCGCGCGGTCCACCGTCAGCCGCCCCGCCTCGATCGCGGTGACGTCCAGCAGGTCGCGGATGATGCGCTCCATCCAGTCGGCCGCGTGGCGCACGACGCCCGCCAGCTCGGCGGCCTGCGCGGGCTCCGGCGCGGCGCCCAGCGCGGACGCGCACATCTTGATCGTCGACAGCGGGTTGCGCAGGTCGTGCGCGACGACGCCGAGCACCACGTCGCGCGCGGCGGTGGCACGCTGCGCGGCGTCGACGAGGCGCTGGCGCTCGACCGCGTGGCGCACCGCGCGGCGCAGCCCCGGCGCGGTCACCGTGCCCTTCACGAGGTAGTCCTGCGCGCCCGCGCGCATCGCGCGCACCGCCAGCGCCTCGTCGTCGAGGCCCGTGAGCACGACGATCGGCAGCGTCGGCGCGGCGGCGCGCATCTGCGCCACCGTGCTCAGGCCGCGCGCGTCGGGGAGCGAGAGGTCGAGCAGCACGACGTCGGCCGGCGCGTCGGCCAGCGCGGCGCGCGCGTCGCGCAGCCGCTCCACCCAGCGCACCGCGATCTGCAGCGGCGCCGGGGCGTCGCCGTCGTCGCCCGCCTCGTCGTCGTCGCCGGCGGCCGCGGGCTCCTCGGCCTCGTCCAGCAGCACGCGCAGCAGCTCGGCGTCGCCGGGGTTGTCCTCGACGATCAGCACCGCCAGCGGCGCGCCGTCGCGTGCGGCCCCGCGCATCGGCATCGTCAGTCCTCGCGCGCGCGCAGCGCCACCGTGCCCCAGAACTCGACCACCGCGCGCACCGCGGCGAGGTGCTGGTCCAGGTCCACCGGCTTGGCGACGTACGCGTTGGCGTGCAGCGCGTAAGCGCGCCGCACGTCCGACGCCGCCTGCGAGCTGGTGAGCACGACGATCGGGATGTCGCGCAGCGCGTCGTCGCCCTTCGCCTCGGCGAGCACGCCGCGGCCGTCGAGCTTCGGCACGTTGAGGTCGAGCAGCACGAGGTCGGGGCGCGGCGCGTCGGCGTGCGGGCCGGTGCGCCGGAGGAACGCCAGCGCCTCCACGCCGTCGTGCACCACCCACAGGCGCAGCGGCACCGCGACGTCGCGCAGCGCCTCGCGCGCCAGCTCCACGTCGCCGGGGTTGTCCTCCACCAGCAGCAGCTCGAGCGCGCGCGGCGCGTCGGCGGGCGCGCTCACGCGCCGTCCGGCAGCGTGAAGTGGAACGCCGCGCCCTCGCCCGGCGCTCCCTCCGCGCGGATGGCGCCGCCGTGCCGCTCCACGATCTTGCGGCAGATCGCCAGCCCGACGCCCGTGCCCGGATACTCGGTGCGCGTGTGCAGCCGCTGGAACACGGTGAAGATCTGCTCCGCGAACTGCGGCTCGAAGCCGATGCCGTTGTCGCGCACGGTGAACTCCCACATCGCGCCGCCGCCGTGGCGCACGCGCGTCGCGCCAACGACCACGCGCGGCGCCACGCCCGGCTTCCGGAACTTGAGCGCGTTGGCGACGAGGTTCTGGAACAGCTGCTCCAGCTGCCCCGCGTCGCCGAGCACCGTCGGCAGCGCGCCCTCCACCTCGACCGTGCCGCCGCTCTCCTCGAGCGCGCCGCCGAGCCAGCGCAGCACGCCGCTCAGGACCTTCGCCGTGTCCACCGGCCGGTGCGGGCGCTCCTGCGTGCCCACGCGCGACAGCGCGAGCAGGTCGTGGATGAGCACCTGCATGCGCTGCGCGCCGTCGACCGCGAAGCGGATGTAGGTGTCGGCCTGCGCGTCGAGCTTGCCCTGGTAGCGGCGCGCCAGCAGCTGCGTGTAGCTGGCCACCATGCGCAGCGGCTCCTGCAGGTCGTGGCTGGCGACGTAGGCGAACTGCTCCAGCTCCGCGTTGCTGCGCGCCAGCGCCTCGCCGCGCGCGCGCAGCGCGGCCTCGGCGCGCTTGCGCTCCGAGACGTCGCGCACGACGGCGTTGTACATGCGCCGCCCGTCGACCTCCATCTTGGAGATCGACACCTCGGCGGGGAACTCCTCGCCGTTCTTGCGGCGGCCGAACACCTCGCTGCGCTCGCCCATGCGCCGCGACGTCTCGTGCGCGCCGGCGAAGTGCGGCAGGTGCTCGGCGTGGTGCTGCGGGCGGTAGCGCTCGGGGATCAGCAGCTCCAGGGGCTGGCCGAGCACCTCCTCCGCCCGGTAGCCGAAGATCTCCTCGGCGCCGCGGTTGAAGAGGTGGATGCGCTCCTGGGCGTCCACCGACAGGATGCCCTCGCTGGCCAGCTGCACGATCCCCTCGAGCAGCGCGGCGGAGCGCGCGAGCGCGGAGTCGAAAGGCACACTCATGCGGGGAACGATAATGCGGAGGACGGAAGGGCGGAAACCGATGCGGCGGAAACCGATGTGGCGGAAACCGATACGGCGTGAGACGGAACGGCGGAGCGCTCGGGGCCTCCGCCGTGCCGTGTCGCGCCTCCTCGTCCTCCGTACTATCGTCCTCCGCATCCCCGTCCTCCGCCGTTCCGTTCCCGTGAGCCTCCTCCTCCACGCGCGCTGCACCCTGCCCGCCGACGCGGACGCGTACCCGTTCACGGTGCCCGCCGTCCGTGCCCTGGCCGGCGTGCGCGACGGGCTCGCGTTCGACGCGCCGGTGACCTGCTTCGTGGGCGAGAACGGCTCCGGCAAGTCGACGCTGCTGGAGGGGCTGGCGGTGGCCGCGGGGCTGCCGACGGTCGGCAGCGACGAGACCGCGCTCGACCCGACGCTGGCGCCGGCGCGCGCGCTCGCGAAGCGGTTGAAGCTCGCGTGGCGCGTGCGCACGACGCGCGGCTTCTTCCTGCGCGCCGAGGACTTCTTCGGCTTCGCCAAGCGCATCGCGCGCACCCGCGCCGAGCTGCAGGCGCGCGTCGCCGAGGTGCGGGCGGAGTACGCCGCGCAGGACCGGTCGGCGTGGGCCACGGGGCTCGCGCTCGGCCCGCTGCAGGGCTCGATCGCCGACATGGAGCGCCGCTACGGCGCCGATCCCGACGCGCGCTCGCACGGCGAGAGCTTCCTCGCGCTCTTCCAGGGGCGGCTGGTGCCGAAGGGGCTCTACCTGCTGGACGAGCCCGAGGCCGCGCTGTCGCCGCAGCGGCAGCTGGCGCTGCTGTCGCTGCTGCGCGAGGCGGTGGCGCAGGGCTCGCAGTTCGTGATCGCCACGCACTCGCCGCTGCTGCTGGCGTATCCCGGTGCGCGCCTGTACAGCTTCGACGACGGCGCGCCGGCCGCGGTGGCGTGGGACGCGCTGGAGCACGTGCGGCTGACGCGCGACTTCCTCGCCGCGCCCGAGCGGTTCCTGCGGCACCTCTGAACGTCCTCCGAACGTCCATCGCGATCCGATGTCCGACAACTCCCTTCGCCGCGTCCTCCCGTTCGTCGTCCTCGGCGTCGCCGTCGTCGCGGTCGTGTACGTGGTGCGCATGTGGACCGACGTCCGCGCGGGCGCGCACGCGGTCGGCCGCGCGGCGTCGTGCTACTACGACGGCGCGCCGCAGTCGGGCTGCCCGACGCCGCGCACCGGCCCCGCCGCCGACACCGCGTGGCTGTGGGCCGCGGCGATCGACACGCTCTACACGCGGGCGCCGGGCACCGTGGGGCCGGCGACGCTGATCGCGCTCGACGAGCGGCTGGCGACGCTCGCGCCCGCGTCGCGCGCGGCCACCGACTCGCTCGCGGGCGCGCTGGTGACCGTGGCGCCCGCGCTGCCGCGCGCCACCGCCGACACGCTGGCGGCGGGCCTGCGCCGCGCCGCCACCACGGGCACGCTCCCGACGCCCCTCTGGACCGTCGGCGCGAAGCAGCGCCGCTACGACGCGCCCACCGCGGCCCGCGCGGTCGCCGGCCAGGCGAAGGGCCGCGACGAGGCGATCCCGCCGCGCGGCCTGCTCGCGCTCTCGCGCCCGGCCATCGTCGGCGCGTGGGCCGTGCTGTACGCCGAGCGCACCATCGTCCCCGAGCGCACCGACCAGACCGCGGCCGTCGAGCGCCGCCTGGTGCTCCTGTCGCAGCTGCCGGACGGGCGGTGGCGGGCGGTGCGGATCGTGGACGCCTGAACTGCACTGCGGACGGCGGGCTGCGGATTCGACGACGGCGCGTCCCGAGCGGCGGTAGACCCGCAGTCCGCAGTCCGCAGCGCTCCTCGCGCAGCACGCAGCCGCGGGTCCGCGTATCCCAACCAACCCCTCTCCGGAGTCCCTCGCATGCGTCGCCCCCTGGCCGCCGCGCTGCTCGCCGCGGCCGCGCTCGCCCACCCCCGCGCCGCCGCCGCCCAGGGCGGCTCTCAGGGCGCGCTCCCCACGCCCGCCGCGTCGCTCGGCTTCGAGCCGGGGGACGACCGCAAGCTGCCGCAGTGGAAGCAGGTCGTCGACTACTTCCAGGCGCTCGACCGGGCGTCGCCGCGCGTCACCGTGCGCACCCTCGGCAAGACGACGCTCGGCCGCCCGTTCCTGGCCGCGTTCTTCGCCGACTCGGCCACGCTCGCGAACCTGCCGCGCTACGAGGAGATCCAGCGCAAGCTCGCCGACCCGCGCCTGATCGCGAGCGACGCCGAGCGGCGCCAGCTGATCGCCGACGGCAAGGTCGTCGTGCTCGTGACGTCGAGCATCCACTCGACCGAGGTCGGCGGCTTCCTGTCGCCGCTGCGCCTGGCCGAGCGGCTCGCGGGCGGCGAGGACGAGGAGGCGCAGGCGATCCGGAAGAACGCCATCGTCATCATGGTGCCGTCGCTCAACCCCGACGGCATGGACATCGTGACCGACTGGTACAAGTCGTCGCTCGGCACCGCGTGGGAGGGGAGCGGGCCGCCGACGCTGTACCACCACTACACGGGCCACGACAACAACCGCGACTGGTACGCGTTCACGCAGGTCGAGACGCAGATGGTCGTCGACTCGCTGTACGGGAAGTGGCACCCGCAGGTCGCCAACGACATCCACCAGCAGGGCGGCGGCGGGTCGCGCATCTTCATCCCGCCGTACATGGATCCCATCGAGCCGAACATCGACCCGGTGCTGATGGCCGGCGTGGCGCAGATGGGCAAGGCGATGACGTGGCGCATGCTGGCCGACGGCTACACCGGCATCGCCAACAACACGTCGTACGACGCGTGGACGCCGGCGCGCGCCTACCAGCACTACCACGGCGCGATCCGCATCCTCACCGAGACGGCGAGCGCGCAGCTGGCGACGCCCGTGCGCGTCCCGTTCGACTCGCTGCGCGGCGGCTACAACGTCGACGCCAAGGTCGCCAACGTCGACTTCCTCGCGCCGTGGGGCGGGGGCGCGTGGGGGATCGGCGACATCGTGAAGTACCAGACCGCGGCCAGCTGGGCGCTGCTGGCGCAGGCGGCCGACGACCGCGCGCAGTGGCTGCAGAGCTTCGCGCGCGTGCAGGCGAACGCGGTGGCGGGCAAGCGCGCGCCCGGCCGCGCGAGCTGGCCGTCGACGATCGTGATCCCCGCGCAGCCGGCGCGCGACACCGCGGTGAACGCGGTCGTGCGCATCCTGCAGCGCGGCCAGGTGGAGCTGCGCCGCGCGACCGCCGCGTTCACGGCGAACGGGAAGAGCTATCCCGCGGGCTCGCTGCTGATCCACACCGCGCAGCCGTACGGCGCGTTCGCGAAGGCGCTGCTGGAGCCGCAGCAGTACCCGAACCTGCGCGAGTACCCGGGCGGCCCGCCGAAGCGCCCGTACGACGTCACCGCGCACACGCTGCCGCTGCTCTACGGGCTCGACGTCGCGTTCGTCCCGGACTCGGTGACCGCCGCCAGCACGCCGCTCGCGCCGCAGGCGCAGACGCGCTGGGTCGCGCGCGGGCTGTCGGACAGCAAGGCGCGCCGCATCGGCATCTTCCGCAACGCCTCCGCGTCGATGGACGAGGGGTGGACGCGCTGGCTGCTCGACCAGCACCGCATCCCGTACACGATGGCGACCGCGCGCGACCTGCGCGCCGGCAACCTCGCGTCGCGCTTCGACGTCATCCTCCTGCCCGAGCAGGCGGCGCGGCAGATCGCGCGCGGCCCCGGCGGCGCGTATCCGGACTCGCTGAAGGGCGGCGTGGGCGAGGAGGGCGCGGCCGCGCTGAAGGCGTTCGTCGAGGCGGGCGGCACGCTGGTCGCGCTCAACGACGCCAGCGAGTACGCGATCGAGGCGCTGCAGCTGCCCGTGAAGAACGCGCTCGCCGACCTGCGGCCGACGCAGTTCTACGCGCCGGGCTCGATCTTCCGGGTGGAGCTGGACCGCGCGCATCCGCTGGCGGCCGGCTACACGGCGCCGCAGCAGATGGTGTGGTTCGAGGCGAGCCCCGCGTTCGAGATCACCGATCCGTCGCGCGCCAGCGTCGTCGCGCGCTACCCGGCGCAGGGCGATCCGCTGCTCTCCGGCTGGCTGCTGGGCGCCGAGAAGCTCGCGGGCAAGGCCGCGATGGTGGACGTGACGCTGGGGAAGGGCCACGTCGTGCTGTTCGGCTTCCGCCCGCAGTACCGCGCGCAGAGCATGGCCACCTACCCGCTGCTGTGGAACGCGCTGCGTCCGATCCCGGTTGGTGGCGTGCGCGTCACCAAGGCGGCGGCGGCGACGCGCTGACGTCCACCTCACTCACGCGCTCGATCATGCGACTCCCACTCCTCTCGCTCACCGCCGCGGCGCTGCTGGTCGCCGCGCCGGTGGCCGCGCAGGCGCAGCGCCTGTCGCTCACCAGCACCGACCTCTCGCGCGAGACGAGGATCGGCAACCGGCACGTCTTCAACGGCTTCGGCTGCTCGGGGCAGAACGTCTCGCCGCAGTTGGCGTGGAAGAACGCGCCCGCCGGCACGAAGAGCTTCGCGATCACCGCCTACGACCCCGACGCGCCGACGGGGAGCGGCTGGTGGCACTGGGTCGTCTACGACATCCCGGCCAGCGTGACGTCGCTCGCCGCCGGCGCCGGCAGCACCACACCCGCGGCGATGCCGGCGGGCGCGGTGCAGGGCAACACCGACTTCGGCACCAAGGGCTACGGCGGCCCCTGCCCGCCGGCCGGCGACAAGGCGCACCGCTACGTCTTCACGGTGCACGCGCTGAAGGTCGCGAAGCTCGACCTGCCCGCGAACGCCACCGCGGCGATGGTCGGCTTCACGCTCAACGCCAACCGGCTCGCCACGGCGACGCTCACCGCCCGCTACGGGCGCTGAGCCACCCGTGACGTCGTGGGCCCGCCGCCGCGTCCCCATCCGGGGCGCGGCGGCGCGGCGTTTCGGCCCGGCGCCTGAAGCGACGCGGTCGGCGACTGTCCTGCGAAGGGCCGGGCGCGCCGATGCGCGACGAGCCGTCCGCACTCGCCTCCGCCGA
>CBHYLO010000144.1:0-9010 GCA_966128675.1 uncultured bacterium
CGGCCGCGCGCCGCCGGCCACCTCGCCGGCGCGCGCGCGGTGCGGCGCACCGTGGACGCCGCGCTCCGCGCCGGCGTGCGCACGCTCACGCTCTACGCCTTCTCCGGCGACAACTGGCGCCGCCCCGAGAGCGAGGTGCAGCAGCTGATGCGCCTCTTCCGCCGCTACCTGCACGGCGAGGCCGCGCGCTGCGTCGCGCACGGCGTGCAGCTGTCGATCGTCGGCCGGCGCGACCGCCTCGACCCGCTGCTGCGCCGCGCCATCGAGAGCGCGGAGGAGACGACGCGCGGCGGCCACCGCCTGCGCCTGCGCATCGCGCTCGACTACTCCGCCCGCGACGCCATCGTGCGCGCCGCCACGCAGGCCGTCGCCGCCGACGACGAGTACGCGCGCGACGCGTACGCGCTGTTCGCCGCGCGGCTGGGCGCCGCGATGCACGACGTCGCGCCCACGCCCGACGTCGACCTGCTGATCCGCACGGGCGGCGAGCAGCGGCTGAGCGACTTCCTGCTCTGGGAGTGCGCCTACGCGGAGCTCTGGTTCACGCCGACGATGTGGCCCGACTTCGACGCCGACGAGCTCGCGCGCGGGCTCGCCGAGTATGCCGCCCGCGAGCGCCGCTTCGGCGCGCTCCCCACCTCTCCGCGCACCGCGCACGGCTGACCGATGCCCGCCCTCTCGTCGCTGCTCCCCGCCCTGCCGCAGCCGGCCGTCGCGCGCCGCGCGGCGGGCGCCGCGCTCACCCTCGGCGTGCTCACCGACGCGTTGCTGCGGGCACAGCCCCTGGGCATCAACCTCCTGCTGCTGACGGCGGCGCTGGTGGCCGCGCTGGCGTGGCTCGCGCGGCGCCGCGAGCAGCCGCTCACGCTCGGCGCCGCGCTGCTGGGCGCGCTCGCGCTGCTGTTCGCGGGCGCGGCGGGCTGGCGCGACGCGGAGGCGCTGGCCGCGCTCGACCTGCTGGCGCTGCTGACGGTGCTGGCCGCGCTGGCCGCCGCGGTGCTGGACGGCGACGCGCTCGACCTCGACCACGCGGGACCGCTGGCGTACGTCGGCGGCGCGGTCGTCACGGGCGCGCGCGTCGGCTTCGGCGCGCCGCTGCTGGCGTCGCGCGCGGTGGAGGCGGCGCCGCTCCCCGCGCCGGCGACGCTCGCGGGCATCGGCACGCTGGCGCGCGGCGGGCTGCTGGCCGAGCCCGCGCTGCTGGTGTTCGGCGTGCTGCTCGTCTCCGCCGATCGCACCTTCGCCCACATGATGGAGCAGCTGGTCGCGTGGGACGGCGGGCAGGTGGCGCAGCACGTGGTGGTGAGCGGCATCGGCGCGTGGCTGGCGGGCGGCTACCTGTACGCCGCGCTGCTGGCGCCGCGCCCCGCCCCGATCGCCGACGCGCCGGCGACGACGCTGGAGCACGCGATCGCGCCGGTGCACGACCTGCGCGCGGGGCTGCAGCGCGTGGGCGTCGGCGTGCGCGAGGTGACGGTCGCGATCGGGCTGGTGGACGCGCTCTTCCTGACGTTCGGGGCGCTGCAGGTGGGCTGGCTGTTCGGCGGGTCGCGCGCGCTGGCGACGGCGGGCGTGACGGTCGCGGAGTACGCGCGCCGCGGGTTCTTCGAGCTGGTGGTGGTGGCCGCGCTCGCGCTGCCGATGCTGCTGCTGGCGCACGGCCTCGTGGGCGAGGGGACGCCGAGCCCGCAGTCGCGCCGCGCGCACCGCCACTTCCGCATCGCGGCGGGCGCGCTGATCGCGCTCGTGCTGGTGCTGCTGGTCTCGGCCGCCGACCGCATGCGCCTCTACCTGACGGCGTTCGGGCTCACGGAGCAGCGCTTCTACGCGTCGGCGTTCATGGCGTGGCTGGGCGTCGTGTTCGCGTGGGCGGGCGCGACGCTGCTGCGCGGCCGCGCGGCGCCGTTCGCGCTCGGCACGCTGGTGTCGGGGTGGGCGTGGGTGCTGCTGCTGCACGCCGTGAACCCCGACGCGCGCATCGTCAACGTGAACGTCGCGCGCGCGGCGCGCGGCCTGGAGCTGGACGCCGAGTACCTGGCGGGGCTGAGCGCGGACGCGGCGCCCGCGCTGGCTGCGCACGCCGACACGCTGCTGGCGTCGCAGACCGCACCGCGCGCGCGCTGCCAGTTGGAGCGCGCGTTCCACCACGTGGCGCTGCGCGCCGACCGCGCGGGCGACTGGCGCGGCTGGAGCCTGTCGCGCGCCCGCGCGCGCCGCATCCTGCCCACGGCATGGCTGACCGCGCCGGCGCCCTGCCCGCGCGCCGCCACTCCCGCGCCCGCGTCCTGAGGCGCCACGGGGTTTGCCCCTCGCGGGATGGGAGCGAGATTTCCGGCTCCCACCCCGCGCTCCGTGCCCGACCAGCCCCTGCCCTCCGTCGCCGGCGCGCCCGCCGCGTACGCCGAGCACACGCCGCCCGCGGCGCTGCGGCCGTTCGTGGCGTGCCTGTGGACGCGCGGTGACGTGCCGGCGGGCGGCGCGCCGCACCACGTGCTGCCCGACGGCTGCGTGGACGTGATGGTGACCATCGGTCCGGACGGCGCCGTCGCCGAGGTCGTGGGCACGATGACGCGCGCGCTCCTCGCGCCGGCGGTCGGCGGCACGCGCTTCGTCGCCGCGCGCCTGCGCCCCGGCGCCGCGCGCCGGCTGCTCGGCGTCCCCGCGCACGCGCTCACCGACGAGACCGCGCCGCTCGCGGACGTGTGGCGCGACGCGGCCGGCGCGCTGCTGGACGGCGCGCCGACGCTGGACGCGACGCGCGCGCGGCTCACCGACCGGCTGATGCAGCGCGCGGCGCGGAGTGCGCCGCCGCCGGCCGCGGTGCGCGAGGCCGTGCGGCTGCTCGACGCGTCCGGCGGCGCGACGCGCGTCGAGGAGCTCTCGGCGACGCTCGGCCTCACGCGGCAGGCGCTGGCGCGCGCCTTCGCGGAGCACGTGGGCGTGTCGCCCAAGACGTACGCGCGCGTGGCGCGAATGTGGCGCACGATCGCGCGCGCGGGCGAGGCGCGGCGCGTGGGCTGGTCGCCGGTGGCGCACGCGCTGGGCTTCGCCGACCAGTCGCACCTCACCGACGAGCTGCAGGCGCTCACGGGGCGCACGCCGGGCGAGTGGGCGCGCCTCGCGGCCGGCTGACGCCCGACGCCGCCCGCGTTCCATTTTCCCAAGCGACGCCGCGCCCCCCCGCGCAGATTGCGCGCATCCCCGCGCGGCCGCGCCGCGCCATCACGACCGATCGCAGCGAGCGACTTCCATGACCAGCAGCGCCTTCCGCAAGCTCACGCCCGTCCTCATCGTCGATGCGATCGAGCCGTGCCTCCCGTTCTGGGTGGACCGGCTCGGCTTCACCGCGGTCGCGACGGTCCCGCACGGCGACGCGATCGGCTTCGCGATCCTCGTGAAGGACGGCGTCGAGGTGATGTACCAGACGCGCGCGAGCGTCGAGGAGGACAACGCGGCCTCGGTGCCGGCGGCGGGCGCCGCGGCGGACGCGACGGCGCTCTTCTTCGAGGTCGAGGACATCGAGGGGGTCGCCGCCGCCGTGCAGGGCATGGACCTCGTCGTGCCGCGCCGCCGCACGTTCTACGGGATGGACGAGCTGGGCGTGCGCGAGCCGGGCGGACGCGTCGTGATGTTCGCGCAGCCGGTCGCCGACGCCGCGGCCGCGCCGGCGGAGGGCGCGCAGGCCGTGGAGCCGACGGGCACCTGATCGTCGCGCCGGACCCGAACGGCGAACTGCCGTAGACAGGATGACCAGGAGGCTCCGTGCAGCGCGATCGACGTCGCGCCGGTGCGGAGCCTCCTGGTCATCCCGTCATCCTGTCCAGCAGTTCGTCGTTCGACCGGCTCAGCGCTTCCGCCCGAGCACCTCGCGCACGCGGTCGAGCGGGATCGCCTGCACGGTGCCGCCGCGCGACGTGACCGTCGTCGCCGCGAAGAGCGAGTCGTAGATCGCCTCCTCGGTCGCGTCGGCGGCCGCCGCGAAGAGCGCCGAGAGGTCACCGCCGTCGTTCGCGAGCTCGGTGGTGGACAGGCGCGGCGCGTCGAACGCGCGGCGCACCTCGCGCGCGGTGGAGAACGCGATCACGTAGTCGCCCGAGCCGTTGGACGCGTACGAGCCGGTGCGCCCGAGCCCCAGCAGCGCGCGCGACGCAAGGCGGCGCAGGTTGCGGTCGGAGAGCGGCGCGTCGGTCGCGACGACGATGACGATCGAGCCGTCGGCGCTGCCCGGCGGGGGCGCGGGACGCGCGCTGTCGGCCAGCGCGCGCGTGAACGGATGCCGGCCGAGCGCCTCGCCGACGCGCGCGCCGCCGACGGTCAGCACGCCGCCGAAGTTGCTCTGCACCAGCACCCCCACCGTCCAGCCGCCGAGCGTGCGCGGCAGGAGGCGCGAGCTGGAGCCGATGCCGCCCTTCCATCCGAAGGCGACCGTGCCCGCGCCCGCGCCCACGCTCCCCATCGCGACCGGCGCCTCGCGCGCGCCGGCGAGCGCCGCGCGCACGTGCTCGGGACGCAGCGGGCGGCTGCGGATGGCGGCGTTCAGCGTGCCGTCGTTCGTCTCGCCCACCAGCGGGTTGATCGAGCGCACGCGCTCCATCCCCGGCAGCGTGAGCAGCGTGTCGACCATCGCGTCGGCGGCGCGCCACACGCACAGCGTGCACGTGAGCAGGATCGGCGTCTCCAGCTCGCCCAGCTCGCCCACCTGCGTGCTGCCGAGCAGCTTGCCGAAGCCGTTGCCGACGACGACCGCCGCGGGCACGCGCTCGCGATAGAGGTTGCCCGCGTGCGGCAGGATGGCCGTCACGCCGGTGCGCACGCTGTCGCCCTCGACGACCGTCGCGTGGCCGACGCGCACGCCGGCGACGTCGGTGATGGCGTTCCAGCGGCCGGGCGCGAGCACGCCGGGCGCGACGCCCAGGTCGCGGGCGCGCGCGCGGCCTTCGGGGACGACGGGCTGCGCGAGGGCCGGCGCGGCGGCGGTCAGGAGCGCGAGAGCGGGAAGGGCGAGCGGAAGGCGCATGGCGCGGAACGTCGCGCCCGTGCCCGCCGCGGTCAATCGCCCGCCGCTCAGCGCAGCGCCCGCCCCAGGAAGCCCGCGATCGCGTCCACGACGCCCGGCGCCAGCGGCCGCGCCGGATCGGTGTACGTCGCCACGTTCGCCGCGCGGTCGGCGGACACGGCGCGCAGCACGTGGTTCATGCCCTCGATCACGGTCGGCTGCAGGTTGGCGGCGGCCGCGAGGCGCCGCGCGTCGTCCAGCGAGACCTGGAGGTCGGTGGTCCCCTGCACCACCAGCACCGGCGCGCCGCTCGCGGCGACCTTCCCCAGCTCGGCCGCCGGGTCGTACCGCATCCACGAGATCAGGTACGGCTGCACGCTCGGCCGGAAGAGCATCTGCGCGACCGGCAGCGGCAGCGCGTCGGGCAGGGTGGCGACCGTGCGTCCCGCCTCCAGATCGCGGATCACGCCGCGCACGGCGTCCAGCTGCGCGGGCGGGAGCTGCGCGGCGAGCTGTCCCACCAGCACGTCGCCCGCCTTCCGCCCCGCGCCGGCGAGCGTGACGACGGCGCGGATCGGGGAGCCGGTGCGCAGCGCGGCCACGGTGCCGATCAGCGCGCCCTCGCTGTGGCCGACGACGCCGATGCGGCCGAAGCGGCGGTCGGCGGCCAGCTGGCGCGCCCACGCGTCGGCGTCGTCGACGAAGTGGTCGAAGCGCACGCGGTCCTCGCTCGTGCCGGCGGCACGGCTCTCCGCGATGCCGCGCTTGTCCCAGCGCACGGTGGCGATCCCGCGCGCGGCCAGCGAGTCGGCGAGCAGCCGCAGCGCGTCGTTGCGCAGCGTGCCGGTCGGGAGCACGCTGTTGCCGTCGCGGTCCGTGGGCCCGGAGCCCGAGACGAGGAGCGCCAGCGGAAACGGGCCGCGGCCGCCGGGCACCAGGAGCGTGCCGGCGACCGGGCCGGTCGCGGTCTGCAGCGTCAGCGCCTGCGCGGTGGGCGCCGCCGTGACGGCCGCCGTGGGCGACGGGGTGGCGGATGGCGACGGCGCGGCGCTGCAGGCCGCGAGCAGCGCGAGCGCGGGAAGGGCCGGACGTGCGGGGCGCGAGGGGTGCATGCCCCACGCTACGCGCGGGTACGGCGCGCGGTCAATCGCGCGCCGGCCCGCGCGGCTCAGCGACGCGTGGAGTCGGTCGGCGTCGACGGGCCGCCGCTCGCCCCGTCGGGCATGCGCCAGAAGCGCACGGTGACCTCGAGGTCCGCACGGTCGCCGATCGCGTAGGCGACGTTCGAGCCCCACGGCCGGTCGGCGGTGGCGTTCATCGCCAGCACGTAGTAGCCGCCGGGCACGTTCTCGAACGCGTAGCCGCCGTCGGCGCCCGTCGTGGCCTCGCCGATGCGCTGCGACACGCCCTTCCCGTCGACCAGCACGTTGCGGTAGAGCGTGATGCGCTGCCCGGGCACGGGCGTGAAGCCCGACAGCGTGTCCGCCGCCGTCGACGACGGCTCGTACGACTTCACCAGCAGCCGCCCGTGGACGCGCACCGCCGCCGGGAAGTTGGTCGCGCGCGAGGTGTCGGCGGTCGCGACGCCCGCGGCGGGCGTGCCCGCGCTCGGCGTGCCGGCGCTCGGCGTGCCCGGCCCGGCCGCGAGCGCGGACTCGTCGCGCAGGTCGGGCGCGGTGGCGGGCGCGTCGCCGCAGGCGGCGAGCGTCAGGGCGGCGGCGGCGAGGATCGCGAGGCGGTGGCGCATCGGCATGGGGACTCCTGTGCGGTGCAGTGATCGGTGACCGGTGTTCGATCGTGCAACCTCGCGAGCGCGCGCGCCGTCACCGGCCTCGCGCCGAGCCCGAATGGCAACCGCATTTGCAAGGAAGAAGTCTGAGAACAGCGGAAGAGTGCGGATGGCTCCGCGTGGCTCGAAGATCCTCGCCGCCATGGGGCGCCATCCGCCCTTATACGATCTTTTCGGATCTATTCCTTGCAAATGCCGTTCGGGTGCGGCTTCAGACCTGCTGCGTCTTCCACGTCCCGCGACGGAACAGCGCGCCGCTGGCCACCGCGAGCGCCGAGAACGCGAGCGCGATGGCGATGAACACGCCCGTCGGGCCCATGCCGAGCGCGCGCGCCAGGACCCACGCGAGCGGGATCTCGAACACCCAGAAGACCGCGAAGTTGAGCCAGGTCGGCGTGCGCGTGTCGCCGGCGCCGTTGAACGCCGCCGTGAACACCATGCCGTACGCATAGAGCACGAAGCCCGCGGCGACGATGCGCAGCGCGCGCACGCCCACCGGCACGACCGCGGGATCCTGCGTGAAGATGTGGATGATCGGCCCCGCCGCGAGCAGGAAGAGCAGTCCCAGCGTCCCCATGAACGCCGCCGTGTAGCGCGCGGTCATCCACACGGCCTGCTCGGCGCGCGCGGGATCCCTCGCGCCGAGCGCCTGGCCGACGAGCGTCGACGCCGCGTTGCTGAGGCCCCACGCGGGCAGGATGCCGAACACCACCACGCGGATCGCGATCGTGTAGCCCGCCAGCGCGTCGCTGCCGAACGCCGCGATGATGCGCACGAGCCCGATCCAGCTGGCGGTGCCGATGATCATCTGCAGCGTCGCCGACGACGAGAGCCGCACCAGGCTGGCGATCGCCGCGCGGTCCGGCCGGAAGTGGCGCGCCGCGACGCGCACGCGCAGCGCCTCGCCCTGCACGTCCGCCTGCGGGCGCGTCAGCCGCCAGAGCGCGTAGCCGGCGCCGATCGCGCGGCCGATGGTCGTGCCGATGGCCGCGCCGGTGACGCCCAGCTTCGGGAACGGCCCCACGCCGAACACGAGCAGCGGGCCGAGCACGATGTTGATGCCGTTCGCCATCCACAGCGTGCGCATGGCGATGGCCGCGTCGCCCGCGCCGCGGAAGATGGCGTTGGCGACGAACAGCAGGATGATGCTCGCCTCGCCGCCGAGCATCACGCGCGTGTAGTTCACGCCGATGGCGAGCACCTCGTCGGAGGCGCCCATCAGGCGCAGCAGCTCGGGCGCGAAGTACGAGCCGACGGCGCCCAGCACGACGGCGACGCCCGCGCCCAGCAGCACCGCCTGCGCGGCCGCGTGCGCCGCGCCCTCGGCGTCCTTCTCGCCGATGCGCCGCGCGACGACGGCCGTGGCGCCGATGGCGAGGCCCATCGCCAGCGCGTAGACCGCCGCGAGCAGCGACTCCGTCAGGCCGACGCTGGCGACGGCCGCGGCCCCCAGGTGCGCGACGAAGAAGATGTCGGTGACGGCGAAGACGCTCTCCATCGCCATCTCGAGCACCATCGGCACGGCGAGCAGCAGGATCGCGCGCCCGATGGGGCCGCGCGTGAAGTCCTGCTGGCTGCCGTGCAACGCCTCGCGGACGGAGGCCCAGAAGCCCGGCGTCGGCGCGGCCGGCTCGGGCGGCGCGGACGGCGGCGCCTCGTCGAGCGTCTCGTCGTCGGGCAGGAGGTCGGTCGGACTGGACATGCGGTCGTGCTCCGCGTGCGGGAAGACGCGAATCGCCCCACCTGGCTCGCGTTCGGCGCAGGTGGGGCGACTCGCTCTGCAGACGACGGGACGACTATCGTCCCGCGCGCGCGGTCCCTGGCCGATGGATCATCGTCCCATCCCGGTCGCGACGACCGAGCAGTCGCCGGCGAGCGGCGCACGGCGCCGATCGCGGACGAACCACAGGATGGGGAGGGCGCTGAAGCGCATCGAGGATCGACCGGCGTGGAAGAGCGTGGGACCGGCACGTGGCCGGCGGGTCGCCTACGGTACGGGATACCCGGCCAGCCGTCAACCCGTCACCGGGCGCGACCGATCGACGCGTCCGACCAGCGCGTCCGCCTCCGCACGCGCGTCGGCGTCGAACGCCGCGGGTGCCGGCAGCGTCGCGCACCAGCGGCGCGCGGCGGCCGTCGCGGCGGCCGCGTCGCCCGCGCCCGCCGGGTCCGTCGCGCTCCACGCCGCCTGCTCCAGCAGCAGCACGCCCACCGTCGCGCGGCCG
>CBHYLO010000145.1:0-8944 GCA_966128675.1 uncultured bacterium
ATCAACGCATCAGGCCTCTACACCGCACCCCAAGCCTCCACCGCCGCCACCATCCCCTCCGTCAGGCGCCGCTCACGACCCGCTCACCACCCCGGCGCCAGCTGGAAGCCGAAGTGCGCCCCCTTGTCCGGCCGCTGGAACGGGTAGGCGTAGAACGCCTCCACCACCGCGAAGCCCAGCAGGTTGATGCGCGCCGTGACGCCCGTGCTGAACACCGGGATGCGCGCCAGCTCGTTGCGCGACGCGTTGCCGCCCACGAAGCGGAGGTCCGGGCCCTCGGCGCTGTTCCACGCCACGCCCGCGTCGAAGAACGGCGCGATCTCGACCGGCAGCAGGTTGGTGCGGATCAGCCCCAGCCCCTCGGGGCCGAGCAGCGGGATGCGCATCTCGACGTTGGCGACCGCGAGGCGGCTGCCGATCAGCCGGTCGAACACCGGGCAGCGCGTCGCGGTGGTGCCGCACTCGCCGGCCTTGATGTTGTTCGCCACGTCGTAGCCGCGGATCAGCGTCCCGTAGCCCGCGTACAGCGGCGCCAGGCGCAGCGAGTCCTCCGCGCCCTTGCCGTAGCGGCCGTAGTGCAGCCCGCGGAACGCGAACGTCACCGGCTTCGCCAGGAAGTAGCGGCGGTAGTCCGCGGTGCCGGTCGTGAAGCTCAGCGTGCCGACCGTCGGCGACACCTCGAAGCGATAGCGTCCGCCGGCGATGGGCGACGTGAGCCCGAAGTACGTCCAGTCGCCCACGAAGGCCGCGGAGCCCTGCGCGTAGTAGATCGGGTCCGGCGCCCCCAGCTTCGTGCGATCCTGGCCGATCGGGTTGCCGAACTCGTCGACGTAGATGTTGATCGCCTCCTGGCTGTACCCCTGCCGCGTGGCGCCGAGCGCGAACTCGAAGCGCTTGGACACCGAGAGCGGGTACTGCGCGAGCGCCTGCGCCTGGTCGATGAAGATGCGCTGCAGCACCTGCTGGTACGCGAACTGGCCGGGCGCGACCTCGCCCGCGGCCGTGTAGCCCGTGAGGATCGGGATGTGCCCGACGCCCGCGCCCCAGTTCCAGCGATGCGTGCGGTTCAGGTAGAACAGCTGCCCGCCGATGTCCTGCACCTGGCCCTGCGCCTGCACCACGGCCTGCAGCGACTGGTTGCCCAGGTTGTCGCTGAACGCCGCGCCGATGCCGCCGCCGACCGTCGTGCCGAACTGGCTGCTGGTGCCGATGCCGACCGTCGGCGGCGCGATGTAGTCCAGCCGCAGCTTGGACGCGTAGCGCTCGTTCTGGAACACGGTGCGGCCGTCGGGCAGCCCGGTACTCGCGTCCGCGAGGTAGCGCTCGATGCGGCTCGGTGCCGACGGGCTCACGGGCGGCAGCGTGCCGCCGTCGCCGACGGTCCCCGCCGCCACGGTGCGTCCGTCGGGCGCCGCGTCGACGGGCGTGCCCTGCGCCTCCGCGGCCTCCAGGCGCACGATGTTGTAGCCGCCGTGGTCGAACACCGAGAAGCTCAGGCGCCCCGTGGTGCGCGCGACGCTGAGCGCGGGCGACAGGTCGGTGATGCCCGAGACGCCGGTGGCCACGCGCGTCACGCGCGAGCGCGCGCCGCTCGCGACGTCCAGGCGGTAGACGTCGGAGAAGCCGTCCGGGTCGGCGACGAAGTACAGCGCGCGGCCGTCCGGCGACCAGTTGGGATTGATGTGGCGCGCGCCGACGAAGCCGGGGAGCACCTTCACCTCGCGCGACGCGACGTCCATCGTCGCCAGGCGCGTGGGCGCGAACGTCAGCTGCTCGAAGTCGGTGCCGGGCCCGCGGTCGGTGACGAACGCGATCGTGCGGCCGTCCGGGCTCCACGCCGGCTGCAGCTCGGCCTCGCGGCCGCGCGTCAGCTGCTCCACGCGGTCGCCCTGCAGGTCGTACAGATACAGGTCGCTGATGCCGCCGACGCTGCCCGAGAACGCGATGTAGCGGCCGTCGGGGCTCCACGCGGGATCGAGCGCGGCGCCGAGGTTGGGCGTGCGCAGCGTGCGCACGGAGCGGCGCGCGGCCAGGTCGTAGATCTCGATCACCTGGTCGCCCTCGCGGTACACGACGTACGCGAGCTGCCGGCCGTCGGGGCTCCAGCTGCCGGCCGACGCGATGAAGCTCATCGCGTCGAAGTGCCGCGCGCGGTTCAGGGAGCCGAGCTGCTGGATCACGCGGCCCGTCTCGGCGTCGGCGATGAACAGGTCGATCTCGAACAGCCCGCGCGACGAGTAGAACGCGACCGTCTTCCCGTCGGGGCTCAGTACGGGCGCGAGGTTGTACTCGCCGCCGCGACGGTTGCGCTGGCCGATGATCAGGTTCGCGGTGCTGTCGGGTGCCGTGCGCCCCGCCATCAGCGGCAGGTACGCGCCCTTGATCGCCGCGCCCCAGTCCTTCGACAGCTGGTCGGTCGAGACGTCGAGCACGCGGCGGATCGCGCCCTCGAAGCCGTAGCGGAGCGACTGCTTGTAGACGTCGACGACCGCCTGGTCGCCCCACCGCCCGCCGACGTACGCCCACAGCGCCTGGCCGTAGCGGTACGGGAAGTAGCGCGGGTCGTTGGTGAGCTGCTTGATGGTCGGCACGTCGTTGCGGCGCGCGGCGTCGCGCAGCCACGTCGCCGTGTTCACGTCCTCGCGCCCGAGCGACAGGTACTCCGCCATCCCCTCGACCAGCCAGAGCGGGAGCGCGTTGAGGCGATTGACGCCGCCGGCCTTCTCGGCCAGGTCGTACTGGAACACGTGCACCAGCTCGTGCCCGAGGACGTGGTGGTTGTCCTCGTAGACGCCGGTGAACGGCATGATCACGCGCGAGCGGAAGCTCTCGGTGACGCCGCCGGTGCCCTCGCTCTCGATGTCGGTGACGTTGTTCTGCTGGAAGTCGGGCTGGTCGGCGAAGAAGATCAGCGAGCGCCGGCCGAGCGAGTCCTGCATGAACGGCGCGAGCCGCTGGTACCAGCGCTCGGCCATGCGGCCTGCGTCGTGCGCCGCCTCCTCCATCGACGGGTAGTAGTGCACGTCGAAGCGCGGCGTCGCGAGGATGCGGAAGTCGAAGGTCTCGTAGTTGACCTTGTTGCGGCCGAAGTACTGCGCGTGGGCGGGCGCGGCGCTCACGGCCACGAGCGCGGCCGCCAGCGCGGCGGCGGCGGCGAGTGCGGCCGCCCTGGCGGCCAGGCGCACGACGGCGTGTCGCGCCGCCTGCGGGACGAGCGCGACGCGCGACGGCCGGCCGGCCGCACGGGCACGCGTGGATGCGTGGCCTGACATGCCTTCCTCCCCTCCGTGAGACGCCGCCACCGTTGGCGGTCGTCGCTGCTGTGGGGGCAACAGCCATGCCTGCTTCCACCCTAGCTGGTGCGCCGCGGCGTGGCGCGGCGGCCACGGCGGCGGCGGGAACGACGCCGGGAACCGGGCGCGCGGCGGCGCCGTTCGCGGTCGTCCCGCGACGCGAGCGGGCCGGGCGCTTGGCGCGCCCGCCGGAGGCCCTCTATGTTTCGAGTCTCCCCAACCCGTTCAAATTCCGAGGCGCACGCCCATGCCGTACGTGATCACCGAAGCCTGCATCAACGTCAAGGACAAGTCCTGCGTGGACGTCTGCCCGGTGGACTGCATCTACGAGGGAGGGGACCAGCTGTACATCCACCCCGACGAGTGCATCGACTGCGGCGCCTGCGAGCCGGAGTGCCCGGTGACGGCGATCTTCCCCGAGGAGGACGTCCCGGGGAACCTGAAGAGCTACATCGCGAAGAACCGCGAGGTCTTCAAGAGCGACGCGCCCCCGGGCCGCCCGACGCGCTGAGCCGGTCGCTCCGCGGGACCCGAACGACGAACCCCCGCCCGCGGCGTCCGCGGGCGGGGGTTTTCGTCATGGCGGCCGGCCGCGCCGGTCAGCGCCCGGTCAGCGCCCGGTCAGCGCCGGTGTCAGCGCCCGGCGAGCCACATCTGCTTGGCCACCAGCACGCCGGCGAAGACGACGTACTGCAGCAGCGTCGACACCTCGCTGCGCCACGCTTCGCCCCAGTGGTGCGGCCCCGACTCGGGCTCGGCCGGCGGGCGCGGGAACCAGCGCGGCGTGCGCGCCTTGTAGTCCAGGTACTCGCGGCCGAAGAACGACTCCAGCACGCCCTCCTCGTAGCGCACGATGAGCGAGTACTCGAGCGCGAACAGCAGCGCGGCGACGGGGAGGAACCAGAACACCCCCGAGGCGACGACGACGCCGAGCCAGGCGAGGAAGTTCCCGACGTAGAGCGGGTTCCGCATCCAGCCGAAGATCCCGTAGGTCACCAGGCGCTGCACCGCGCGCGACCGGCGGCGGGTGACCGTCCCCGCCGCCGCCACGCCGGCCAGCCGCACCGCCTCGCCGGCGGCGACGAGCGCGCCCCCGGCGATCCAGGTCGCGGCGGTCTGCGGGCCGGGCACCACGAGCGGCACCACGAAGAACGGGACCGGCAGCCAGCCGCGGTTGCGGAAGAGCACGGCCCCGAGCTCGGCGGCACGGGTGCGCTCGGCGGCGCACGGGGCGGACGCGGCAGGAGCCGCGGCGTTCGGGAGGGGAGCGGCGGACACCAGACTCGTGTGCGGGGGGAGTCGTCGGCGCGAACGGCGCACGACGAGGCAAGGCAGATGCCGGGGTCGCCTGGGCGGCGACGGGACGGCACGGGAACGACGGCAGGAGGGAGGGGCGGAGCCGTTCCCGGACTGGCGCAGCCACGAAAGGTCACCGGCCGGCGCGCCGGCTTCAAGCGCACGCCCTCGCGGATGTGTGCCGGGGATTACGCTACGCCCGGATCGTCCGTGCCGTCCAGCCCGCCGACGAACCCCGCCAGCGCCGCCGCGAAGGCCTCCGGCCGCTCCCACGCGCTGACGTGGCCGGCCGCCGGGCTCTCGACCAGGCGCGCGCCCGGGATGCCGGCGGCCAGCGCCCGGGCGTCCTTCGGGGGCGTCAGGACGTCCTCGGTCCCCACGACGACCAGCGTCGGCACGGTGATGCCGGCGAGCGTGGGCGTGGAGTCGGGGCGCTCGCGCATCGCGTCCAGCGCGCCGACGATCCCCTCGACCGACGCGCCGGCCATCAGCGCGCGCAGCCCGGCGACGCGGGCGGGATCGCTCGCGCGCGTCGTCTTCCCGAGCGCGCCGGGCAGCTGCTGGTCGGCGACGGCGGCGCTCCCCTCCGCGCGCGCGACGCCCGCCAGCTCGACGCGCTTCGCGCGCTGCGCGTCGTCGTCGGCGGTGGCGCGCGTGTCGGCCAGCACGAGCGCGCGCACGCGGCCGGGATGCCGCCGCCAGAGCGCGAGCGCGACGTAGCCGCCCATCGACAGCCCGCACACGACGGCGCGCGCGATGCCCAGGTGGTCGAGCAGCGCCACGAGATCGTCCGCGTGCTGGTCGAGCGTCAGCGGCGCGCGCGCGGGCGTGTCGCCGAAGCCGCGCAGGTCGGGCGCGATCGCGCGCACTCCCGCGCGCTGCCGCAGCGCCTCCACCATCGGCGCCCAGAAGGCGCGGGAGTGGGGGAAGCCGTGCACGAGCAGCAGCGGTGTGCCGCTGCCGGAATCGTCGTGGGCGAGCAACATGAGAGTCGGAAGCCGGTGAGGCGGAGGACGGAACGGCGGACGACGATGACGCGTGAGACGGTGGCGCGGACCTTCAAGCTCGGAACCTCGAGCGCAAGTTCCGCCGCATCGTTTCACGCCGTCTCGTCGTCCGCTGCATCGTCCTCCGCCATTCCGTCCTCCGCCGTTCCGTCCTCCGCCGCTTCATTCCCACGTCGGGAACACCGAGCGCCAGCGCTCGGGTACGGCGACTGGCTTCCCCGAGGTGTCGAGACAGACGAACGTGATCGTCGCCTCCGCGTGCAGTCGCCCCGTGTCGCGGTGCGAGACCGCCTGGCGGATGCGGTACGACGTGCGGCCGATCTCGGTGAGCCCGGAGCGGATCACGAGGTCGTCGCCGGGCAGCGACTGCCAGTGGTAGCCGATGTCCACGTGGCGCACCACCGACCACACGCCGTCGGCCCACAGGTCGCGCCGCGTCACGTCGCGCAGCGAGATCACCGTCTCCAGCAGCGCCCAGCGCGCGTGCTCGAGGATCGTGATCATCGTCGCGTGGTTCACGTGCCCGAAGACGTCGCAGTCCGTCGGGTAGACGTGGTACGGGAGCTCGTGCGCCATGGTCAGTCGTCGTCCTCGTCGTCGTCCTCGCTGCCGTCGGACATCAGCGGCACGTCGTCGCCGACGATGTCGCGCACGTAGAGCATCTTGATCGGCACCAGGATCGCCGCGGTGATCGGCACCGCGACCATCAGGCCGAGGAAGCCGAAGACGAGCGTCATCAGCGCCTGCGCCACCAGCGTCAGCGCCGGCGGCAGGTCCATGCCGCCGCGCATCAGCCACGGGATCAGCAGGTTGTTCTCGAGGAACTGGATCCCCCAGTAGGCGATCAGCACCGCCACCGCCTTCTCGGGGCCGTCGACGAAGCCCATCGCGAGCGCCGGGATCGCGCTGAGGATCGGGCCCACCGTCGGGATGAACTCGAGCAGCCCCGCGATGAAGCCGAGCGCGTACGCCGCCTTCACCTTCAGCACGAGCATCGCGACCGTCGTCACCACGCCGATCGTCACCATCGCGATCAGCTGCACGACGAGCCACTTGCGCAGCACGGTCGCCATCTCGGTCAGCACCTCGCCGGCGCGCTTGCGCGCGCGGTGCGGGAAGAGGTGCATCAGCCCGTCGTGGTAGAGCTGCGGCTCCGCGCCGATGTAGATGGCGAGGAAGATGATGAGCAGCAGGCCGCCCATGACGGCCAGCGTCGACGAGAGGAACGGGAACAGGTAGCGCGTGGCGCCCGAGAGCTGGGAGCCGAGCCGCGCCTTCAGGCTCTCGGTGGCCGAGGGGGCGGTGCCCTCCGCGTCCTTCTCCGCGCCGGCGGCGGCCTGGCCGGCGGCGCGCTGCGCCTGCGTGCGCGCGGCGTCCGAGATCTGCTGGCGGGCGGCCGTGCCGGGCTGCGTGGTGGGCGCCGTGGTGGTCGGCGTCGCCGTGGCGGGCGCGGTCCCGGCCGGCGGCGCGGTGGCGCCGCGCAGCACGGTCCCGATCACGCCCGACTGGTGCTCGTTGACCCACACCTCGGCGCGGTCGATGGCGGCGGGGATCTGGCCGCGCAGCACCGCGAACTGCTCGGTGAGGGTCGGCGCCATCAGCCGCCCGGCGAGGACCAGCAGCCCGATGGACCCGAAGACGACGCCGGCCGAGGCGACGCCGCGCCGGATCTTGTAGCGCTCCAGCCGGTCGACCGCCGAGCCCACGGCGAGCCCGAAGAGGGTGCCGAGGAAGACGACGAAGACGAGCGAGTTGGCGAACCAGAGCAGCTGGCCCAGCACGTAGAGCCCGAACACCAGCGCCGCGGCGCGGATGACGTCGCGGCTGCGCCAGCCGACGTTGCGCGTGCGCCGCTCGCGCTGGCCGAGGGGGGCCGCGGCGATGGGGCGCTGCGCGACCGGGCCCGACGGCGGCAGGTCGACGTTGCGACGGCCGGGAGCGCCGGCGGACGCGGCGGACGGATCGTTCATGGCGCGATGGGGCGGAGGACGAGACCGCGGAGGACGGAACGGCGGAAGACGATGGGGCGTGAAACGATACGGCAGCGGACGATGGAAGCGAAGAACGGTCCACTCCGCACCGCCGCCGTTCCGTCTCACGCTCCACCGTCCTCCGCTTCATCGTCCTCCGCCCCATCGTCCTCCGCCGTGCTGCGGGGTTGGCGCTAGATTGTCGACGCCAACGCGTCCCACTCCCTTCGCCCGCCGCCGTGCCGAAGTCCGCCGCCTCCAGCGCCCACAGCTCGCCCTCGTCCGACGCGGTGCGCTACCTCGACACGCCCGAGACGGCGGACGCGTTCCTGCGCGAGCTGCGCGACGTGCGCGAGCTGGCGCTCGACACCGAGGGCGCGAGCTTCCACCGCTTCGTCGACCGCATCTACCTGCTGCAGCTGACGGCGCGCACGTCCGACGGCACGGAGACGAGCGCGATCCTCGACCCGCTCGCGGTGGGGCCGCTGCCGGCCCTCGGCGCGCTGCTGGAGGATCCGCAGGTCGAGGTGGTGTTCCACGACGCCGACTACGACCTGCGGCTGCTGCACCAGGACTACGGCTGGCATCCGCGGCCGCTGTTCGACACGCGCATCGCCGCGCAGCTCCTCGGCCTGCGCGCGTTCGGGCTGGCGGCGCTGCTGGAGCGCGAGTTCGGCGTGAAGCTGGACAAGAAGCACCAGCGCGCCGACTGGTCGATGCGGCCGCTCACCGCCGACATGCTGGACTACGCGGCGCAGGACACGCGCTTCCTCCCCGAGCTGCGCGACCGCCTGCGGCACCAGCTGGAGAAGATGGGGCGCCTGGCGTGGGCGGAGGAGGAGTTCGCGCGGCTGGAGGGGACGCGCTGGGCGGAGGAGGATCCGTCGCAGGCGTTCATGCGGCTGAAGGGCGCGCGCGACCTCAATCGCCGCGAGCTGGCGCTGCTGCGCGAGCTGGTGATCTGGCGCGACGGCATCGCCGCGTCGCTGGACCGCGCGACGTTCCGCGTCGCGGGCAACGAGGTGCTGCTGGAGATCGCGCGCCGCGCGCCGCGCACGAAGGACGAGCTGGCGTCGATCAAGGGCGTGCCGCGCGGCTCGCTGGACGCGCGCGGCGGCGAGATGCTGGACGCGGTGAAGCGCGGCCTCGCCGTGCCGGACGCCGAGCTGCCGCGCTTCCCGCGCGCGCCGCGCTGGGACCGCGACCCGGACTTCGACGCGCGCGTGTCGCGGCTGCGCGGCGTGCGCGACGACGCCGCGCAGCGGCTGGACCTGGACCCGGGCGTGCTGCTGTCGCGCGAGCGGCTGGAGGCGGTGGCGCGGAAGAACCCGAAGACGCCCGACGAGCTGGCGGCGATGCCCGAGCTGCGGCGCTGGCA
>CBHYLO010000146.1:0-8918 GCA_966128675.1 uncultured bacterium
CCGCCAACCGCGACCTGTGGACGCCCGACGAGCGCCAGCAGTACGAGTCGGAGCTCGCGCTCATCATGAACCGCGTGCGCGCGGAGGCGATGAACCGGGAGCGGGGGCAGGGCTGAGGACCACGGCTGCGGGCTGCGGGCTGCGGATGCACTCCGTGCCCTCGGCGGCCGGCGTCGCATCGGGCCGACAGGAACTACTCGTGTGGGCTACGGATGCTCCGGATGAGCCGGGTCATCCGGATCTCCTCCGCACCGGCGCATGGAGCGTCGCCGCCACGCGGGACGATCCGGAGCATCCGTCTCATCCGGAGCATCCGTAATCCACCGTTCGCCGACCGGTGCGTGGTGCGCGGGATCATGAACGACTGTCGTTCGGGTCCGGCGCGCCGAGGCGAGCCCGCAGCCCGCAGCCCGCCGCCGCGCCTACCGCTCCAGCCGGAAGCCCGGCACCACGCCCGGCCGCGCGGCGGTCTCGGACACGGCCCATCCGGTCGCGTACATCCAGCGCGCCACCCGCGCGAGCTTGGCGACGTCGATCCGCTCCGGCGCGTCGCGCGGCGTGTGGTAGTCGGCGTGGAGCAGCGTCGTGAAGAAGATCGACGGGATCCCCGCGCGGGCGTACGGCACGTGGTCGCTGCGGAAGTACCACCCTTCCGGGTGCGCCGCGCGATCCCAGGTCGAGTCGATCGCGAAGCCCGCGACGCGGCGGTTCGCGGAGAGCGCGGCCTCCACCAGCGCGTTCGAGTTGCGGTGCGGCGGCTGCGAGCCCAGGAGCGCCGCGCTGTCGGGATGGTTGCGGCCGATCATGTCGGCGTTGAGCACCGCGACGATCGACGCGCGCGGCACGGTCGGCTTCCAGGCGTACCAGCGCGATCCCAGCAGCCCGCGCTCCTCGGCGCCGTGCCAGACGAAGAGGGCCGACCGGCGCCCGGGCGCGCGCGTCCAGGCGCGGGCGATGGCGAGCATCCCGACGCTCACCGACGCGTTGTCGTCGGCGCCGTTCCAGATCGAGTCGCCGTCGACCGGCTGCCGCACGCCGTCGTGGTCGTGGTGGCCGCTGAAGAGCACGTGCTCGCGGCGCGCGAGCGAGTCGCGTCCCGGCGCCACCGCCACGACGTTGACGCTCGGGTAGACGAAGCTCTCCGCGCGCAGGTTGAGCGTCAGGCGCCGCGCCGTGCGCACGCGCGCGAGCTGCGACGCGCGCACCCAGACCGCGGGGATGCGCGCCGTCGGCCGCGCGGTGCCGGCCGAGTCGACGTTGTAGGTGCCGCGCCGCAGCTGCGGCAGCATCGGCGCGAACGCGCCGTCGGTGGAGTCGTCGGCCACCAGCACCACCGCCGACGCGCCGGCGTCCGCGAGCGCGGCGATGCGCTCGTTCAGCGCCGCGCGCGCGTAGCGCCAGGCGCGCAGCGAGATCCACGACACCGGCGGGCGCGCCGGCGCCACCAGCCGCGCGGCGACGGCCATCCCGCGCAGGTCGAGCTTCCGCAGCGAGTCGCCGCTGGCGGTGCCGATCCAGACCATCGGCACCTGGCTCAGCGCCGCGTCCACCGGCGCGACGATCGCCGCCTCGTCCCACGCCTCCAGCGGCGTGCCGTCGAGCACCACGCGCGCGCCGTCGGCGGTGCGCAGCCGGCGCATGGGGAAGAACTGGAAGTACGTGCCGTCGTCGCCGGCGGGGCGCAGCCCGATCTCGCGCGCGCGGTCGGCGACCCACGCGGCGGCGCGCATCTCGTCCAGCGTGCCCGCCTCGCGCCCGCGCATCGAGTCGCCGGCGAGCGTGAACAGGTCGCGCCGCAGCGTCGCGGTGTCGATCGCCGAGAGCGCGGGCGGCGCGTCGGGGCCGCCGTACACGGGCGTGGCGGGCGGGCGGGCGGGGAGGAGCTGGCAGCCGGCGAGGACGAGCGCGGCGGCGCAGACGACGAGAACGCGGAGACGACGCACGATGAGGCGGAGCAGCGGGGAGAGTGTCTTCGGGTCAGCGCACCGGCGTTCCGGCCCAGCGCATCTCGTTGGTGCCGACGAAGCCGAGGCGCTCGTAGAGCGGCCGGCCCTCGTCGGAGGCGTGCAGGATGACGCTCGACAGCCCGCGCGTCTCCGCCCACGCCAGCAGCGCGCGCATCACGCGCTCGGCCAGCCCGCGCCGGCGGTAGGCCGGCTCGGTGTAGACGTTGATGACGAGCCCCTGCTCGCCGAAGCGGATCGTGCGCCCGCCGTCGACGGGAAAGGGGAGCTGCTCGCGCAGCACGACGCCCGCGCCCGCGACGACGACGTGCGGCCGGTCGGCGTACGCGAGCAGCCAGCCGTGGTAGCGGCCCTCGCGCATCAGCCGCGCCAGCGCGGGCGCGGTCGCCTGCACCAGCGCGTCGAACGTCTCGGCCTGCAGGCGCCCCATGTCGCGCCACATGCACGCACGGTGGCGCGCGACCAGCAGCGCGTCGTCGAGCGTGGCGACGCGGAGCGTGAATTCGTCGGGAAGTGGGTCGGGCATCGTCGCACTCAGGGCTGCGGGCTGCGGACGGCGGGTCCGGATCCGCAGCCCGCAGTCCGCAGCGCACGGTTCGTCAGAAGGTGCCGCCGAGGAACACCGCGTTGCCGAACAGCGGCAGCAGCCCGCGCCACTGGTCGCGCATGTTCGGGTCGCCGGCGAAGCCGATCACGCGGCCCTGGCCCACGCGCTCCGTCCACAGCCACGGCGCGCCGCCGATGCGGGCGGCCGACTCGGGCCAGAAGAAGCCCGCGATGCGCACGCGCGCGGCCGGCGCGTGGCGCGCCACCAGCTCGCCCGGGCGCACGTCGCGCGGCACCGTGTAGACCGTCGCGCCGTTGGCCAGCACCGGGAACTCGCGGTCCTCGACGCCGGCCAGCAGCGGCGACAGCGAGTCGCCGAGCACGCGCACCGCGGCGCCCGGGATGCGCGGCGGCAGCGGCGCGCCCGGCTCGCCGTCGGCGCGCGCGCTGTCGCGGCGCGCGCGCAGGCGCGAGAGCCCCGTGCGCTCCGTGGCCAGCCACGCCGTCGCCTCGTCGAGCGTGATCAGCACGCCGCCCGCGCGCACCCACTGCTGCACCCGCTCGCGCCCCGCGTCGCCCAGCACGCGGTCGAGCACGCCCACGGACGTCGACGGCACCACCAGCACGTCGAAGCGCGACAGCGCGCCGCCCGACACCGCGCCGCCGTCGATCGCCGTCGTGGGGTAGCGCAGGCGCTGGTCGAACGCGTACCACGCCCACCCGAACGACTGGCCGCCGATGCCGTCGCCCGCGAGCATCGCGACGCGCGGCGTGCGCACCGGCACCACGCTCCCCGAGCCGAGGTCCGTGCCCGTCGCCACCAGCCCGGTGGCGAGCGGCGCGACCTGCGCGCCGGCCTCCTGCGCGCGGCGCGCCACCTTCGCGTGCACGCCGCTGTCGTTCGCGGCGGTGCGCACCAGGAAGGCGCCGCGCGGGAAGCGCGCGCCACCCACGCTGAACGCGTTCGGCGCGAACCAGACGCGCACGCTGTCCGCCAGCAGCCCGCCCAGCAGGCGCAGCGCCGCCTCGCGGCCCGGCGCGAACGCGTAGCCGTCGCTGCCGCGCGCCGGCCCCGCCCCCTCCGCCGCGGCGCGCGGCGCGACGGTGAGCACCTCCGAGGCGACGGCGCCGCGCGTCGCCCACGCGCGCACGCGCCACGTGTACGGCAGCGCCCACGCGGTCACGTCGTAGAAGCGGTCGAGCTGCCCCGTGCGGCGGCTCTCGAACTCCTCCTTCACGAACGACGAGTCGAGCACCGCCTCCGGCTCCAGCAGCGCGCGCGCCATGCGGCCCTGCGGCTGCGCGAGGTCCACCACGTACGCGCCCACGGGCACGCTCACCGCGCCCGTGCCGCCGCTCCACAGCGGCGTCGCGTCGGCGAGCGTGGCCGCGGCGCGCGTCTGGCGCACCTCGACGCCGTTCGCCATCAGCTGCGCGGCCAGCGAGTCGGCGCGCCCCTGCTGGTCGCGCGGGATGACGACGCTGCGGATGGTCGTCAGCCCCGCGCCCACGCCGCCGCGCACCGCGTCGGTGACGGCGCTGAGGCGCGACTCCGCGAAGTCGTGCACGCGCGCCGTGCGCGTCGTCGCCGCCGTCTTCAGCGTCGCCCACGCGGCCGCGTAGTGGTGCGAGGCGGCGTCCGTCAGCGTGAGGATCGTGCCGTCGGTGCGGCGGATCGCGCCGCCGGCGCTCGACGCCTGCTCGTACGTCATGCCCGTCGCGCCCGCGAGCAGCGGCCAGCTCTCGCCGAAGCCCGGGTAGAACTCGTCGTAGCGCTCGCGGCGGAAGTACGCCCACCCCTTCGCGTCGAACGCGGCGGCGTTGCCGGCGGCGAACGCGTTCCAGCCGTTCACCGCGAGCGGCGGCATCATCTTGTGCACCGGGTCCGCCGGCGGCGGGAAGTAGTACGTGCTGTTGGTGCCCATCTCGTGCAGGTCCGCGGCGACGTGCGGCATCCACGCCAGCATCGTCGCCACGCGCGCCCGCGTCTCGGGGTGCGACTGCGTGTACCAGTCGCGGTTGAGATCGAAGTAGTAGTGGCTCCCGCGCGGCCCGGGCCACGACCCGCTGTGGATCGTCGCCGCCGGGTCCACCGGCGCGCCGAAGGCCGTGCGGCGCCGCATCACGTCCTGCGCGTGGCGCTCGTGGCCGTCGGGGTTCTGCAGCGGGTCGAGCAGCACGACGGTGCTGTCGAGGATCGCGCGCGTCTCCGCGTCGCGCCCCGCCGCGAGGCGGTACAGCACGCCCATCCCCGCCTCGGCGCCCGACGCCTCGTTGCCGTGCACCGTGAAGCCGAGCCAGACGATCGCGGGCAGCCGCTTCTCGAGCGCGGCGCGGTCGGTCGCACTCAGCAGCCGCGGGTCCTGCATGCGGCGCGCGTCGGCCTGGATCTCGTCGAGCCGGCGGCGGTTCGTCTCGCTGGCGACGACGACGCGCAGCACCTCGCGCCCCTCGAACGAGCGGCCGACCGTGTCGAGGCGCACGCGGCCCGGTGCCGCGAGCGCGACGCGCTCCACGTAGCGCGCGAGCAGGTGGTGCGGCGTGAACCGCTCGCCCAGCGGGTAGCCGAGCACGGACTGCGGCGTGGGGACGGCGGGGTCGTACTGGACGCCGTCGTTCGGGGCGAGCGCGTGCTGCGCGTGCGCCGACTTCGGTGCCGCCAGGGCGGCCGACGCGGCGAGGAGAGTGAGCGCCGAGCGCCGAGCGCCGACTGGGATACGGATCATCAGAAGGTGCCGCCGAGGAAGAGGGCGTTGCCGAAGATCGGCAGGAGGCCGCGCCAGAGGTCGCGGAAGTTCGGGTCGCCCGCGAAGGCGATCAGGCGGCCCTGGCCGAGCCGCTCGGTCCAGAGCCAGGGCGAGCCCGCGAGCCGCGCGGGCATCTCGGGCCAGAGGTAGCCGGCGAGGCGCAGCCGGTCGACGGGCGCGTGGCGCAGCACGACCTCGCCCGGGCGCAGGTCGCGCGGCGCCTGGAACACGTCGTCGGCGTCCATCATCACCGCCAGCTCGCGCGCGTCGACGCCGGCGAGCAGCGGCGACAGCGGATCGCCGACCACGCGCACCGCGGCGCCCGGCACGTCCACCGGCAGCGGCGCGCCCGGCTCGGCGCCCGGCGCGCGCGACGTGTCGCGCCGCATCTTCAGCCGCGCCCACGACTGCCCGGTGAGCCACGCGCTCCCGGCGCCGAGCGTGACCAGCGTGCCGCCGCCGCGCACCCAGTCGGCGAGGCGCGCGCGTCCCGCCTCGCCCAGCTGGCGGTCGAGCGCCGCGCCCTGCACCGACGGCACGACGAGCACGTCGAACTGCGACAGCGCGCTGCCCGCGAGCGCGTCGGCGCCGATGGCGGTCGACGGATAGCCCACGCGCTGGTCGAGCGCGAACCACGCGAAGCCGAACGACGTGCCGTTCACCGGCGCGCCGCCCAGCAGCGCGATGCGCGGCGGGCGCACGGGCACCACGGAGCCGGAGCCGAGGTCCGTGCCCGAATCGACGAGGCCCGTGGAGAGCGCGGCGACCGTCGCGCCGCTCTCCGCCGCGCGGCGCGCGACCTTCGCGTGCACGCTCGCGTCGTTGGCGCCCACGCGGACCACGAACGCGCCGCGCGGGAAGTCGGCACCGCCCACCTTGAAGCTCCGCGGCGCGTGCCACACGCGCACGCTGTCGGCCAGCACGCCCGCCAGCCAGCGCAGCGACGCCTCGCTCCCCGGCGCGACGGCGTACGCGTACGAGGCGCGCGCCGGCGCCGCGGCGACCGCGGGACCCGCGAACGTCTCGGGCGCGACGACCTCCGCGCCCGCGACGGCGGCGGGCGACGTCCACGCGCGCACGCGCCACGCGTACGGCAGCGACCACGCGGTCACGTCGTAGAAGCGCGACGACTGCCCGCTGCGGCGTCGATCCAGCTCTCCGCGGATGAACGTCGAGTCGAGCACCGCGTCGGGCTCCAGCAGCGAGCGCGCGAGGCGGCCCTGCGGCTGCGCGAGGTCCACGACCCACGCGCCGCGCGCGAAGCGCGGCGCACCGGCGTCCCACGGCGCGTTGCCCGTGTACGCGGTCGTGCCCGCGAGCGCCGGCGCACCCGCGGTGCGGCGCAGCACGATCGCGTTGCGCGCCAGCAGCGCCGCCAGCGAGTCGGCGCGGCCGTCGGCGTCGCGCTCCAGGATCACCGCGCGCATCCCGCCGCGCGTGGCGTCGCGCGGGGCCGTCGCGCGCGTCTCGGCGTAGTCGCCCACGCGCTCGGCGCGGCGCTGCGCGGTCGTCAGCGTCGTCGCCCACGCGGCCGTGTAGTGGTGGCGCGCGGCCTCGTGCAGCGTCATCACCGTGCCGTCGGTGCGGCGGATCGCGCCGGCGCCGCTGGACGCCTGCTCGAACGTCATGCCGGTGGCGCCGGTGAGGATCGGCCACGACACGCCGTAGCCGGGATAGAACTCGTCGTAGCCCTCGCGCCGGAAGTACGCCCACCCGTGCCGGTCGAACGCGGCGCCGTTGGCGGCGGCGTACACGTCCCACCACTTCACGACGTTCGCCGGGACGTTCTGGTTCATCGGCTCCATCGGCGGCGCGAAGAAGTAGGAGCTGTTGCTCCCCATCTCGTGCAGGTCCACCGCGACGTGCGGCATCCACCCCAGGAAGCCGGCGACGCGCGCCCGCGTCTCGGGATGCGACTGGATGAACCAGTCCCGATTGAGGTCGAAGTAGTAGTGGCTCCCGCGCGCGCCCGGCCAGCTGCCCTGCTGCGCGAGCGCGCCCGGCACGCCCGTGACGCCGAACGCGCCGCGCCCGCGCATCACGTCCTGCGCGTGCCGCTCGTGGCCGTCGGGGTTCTGCGCCGGATCGATGAGCACCACCGTGCTGTCGAGGATCGCCTGCGTCTCGGCGTCGCGGCCGGCGGCCAGCTGGTAGAGCATCGCGATGCCCGCCTCGACGCCCGAGGCCTCGTTGCCGTGCACCGAGTAGCCGAGCCAGACGACGGCCGGCGTGCGCGCGACCAGCGTGCGCCGCTCGTCGGCGGAGAGCGCGGCGGGATCGGCGAGGCGGCGCGCGTCGGCGCGGATGGCGGCCAGCCGCTGCGCGTTGCCGGCGCTCGTGACCGCGACCAGCAGCACCTCGCGCCCCTCGGCCGTCCGCCCGAGCGTGTCGACCTTCACGCGCGGGCTGGCCTGCGCCACGCGCTCGACGTAGCGCATCAGGAGGTGGTGCGGCGTGAACCGCTCGCCCACCTCGTAGCCGAGCACCGCGCGGGGCGTGGGGACGGCGGGGTCGTAGCCGGCGGCGGGCGCGGGGGCGAGGGCGTGCTGCGCGGCGGCGGGCGTGGCCGCGGCGGCCGTGAGCGCCGTCGCGGCGGCGAGGGCGCGCGTGGAGAGCGAACGGATTCGTGGGGGCATGCGGAGCGCCGAGCGCGGAGCGCCGAGCGGAGGTCGCCGGGCGCGGGGAGATCGGGGTGCAGGGAGTCCCGAGGATCGGGTAGGATACGTCGCGTGGCGCGCAGGCGCTGCCGCGGCCACCACTCGTCGCTCCGCGCTCGGCGCTCACCGTCCCTCGCGCAGGCGCCCGACGCGCACGCTCCGCCCGACATGCCGAAGACGCCGGTCGTCTGCTTCTCCGTCGACTACGAACCCGACTGCCCGCCGTACCGCTCCGACACCTTCCGGGGCGTCGAGGAGGGCACGGCGCCGCTGCTCGCGCTGCTGCGCGAGGCGGGCGCGCCGAGCACGTTCTTCAGCACCGGGGACGTCGCGGCGCGCTATCCGGACGCCATCCGCGCCATCGTCGACGCGGGGCACGAGCTGGGATGCCACGGGCACACGCACCGCCGCTTCGTCGACCTCGCGCCGGGCGAGGCGCGCGACGAGATCACCGCGTCGAGCGCGGTGCTGCGCCGCTTCGCGCCCGTGGACAGCTTCCGCGCGCCCAACCTCGTCTTCCCCGACGCGTACCTGCCGCTGCTGGAGGACGCGGGCTACACGCTCGACTCGTCGCACGCGAAGTACAAGGCGCCCTACTGGCGCGACCGGCGGCGGCCGGCGGCCACGCGGCTGACGCGCATCCCCGCGTCCACCACGTCGTCGGTGCTGCGGCTCCCGCGCGCCGTGCGCGAGGCGTGGCTGGCGCGGCTCGCGAGCCCGGTCGTGCTGTTCGTGCATCCGTGGGAGTTCGTGGACTGGCGCGACACCGACCTGCGCCTCGACTGCCGCTTCGCCACCGGCGAGACGGCGCTGCGGCGCGTGCGCGCGGTGCTCGACTTCGTCGCGCGGCGCGGCGCGCGCTTCGTGACGATGCGCGAGGCCGGCGCGGCGGCACGGGCGGCAGCGGCGTGACGGCGTCCGCGATCCCCGCCGCGCGCCGCGTCTCGCCCGGCACGCGGCGCGCACTGGCGCTGCTGGCGTGGCTGCTGGCGACGGCGCTGGTG
>CBHYLO010000147.1:0-8859 GCA_966128675.1 uncultured bacterium
CGGGCGGGGGGCGCGGGGGGGGCCGGGGCGCGCCCCCCCCCCCCCCCCCCCCGGCTCCCCGCTCCCGGCTCCCGGCTCAGCCGGTCGGCACCCGGATCGCGAGGTGATCGCCCTTCCGCACGCGCATCGTCTGGCTCTGCAGGTCGAGGGCGCCCTCGGGGTGCACGAAGAACACGAGCGACTCGCCCGGGAGCACGACCGATTGCGGGAAGCGCAGCGTCGCGCGGCTCCTCGCCGCGACGTCGCCGAGCCGTACGTCGAAGCGGCCCTGCCGCGCGTACACGGTCACCTTGCGGGCGCTCGGGTTGTCGACGGTCAGCGTGGCCTCGGCCAGCGCCTCGGGCGGCAGCACCTCCGTCATCGGCTCGGCCGGCACCCCGCCCTGCGGCGGCACGACCAGCGCGATCCGCACCGGCGCCTGCAGCCGGAACTCCTGCGAGGCCAGGTCGGCCGCCTCGCCCTCGGGGTGCACGAACAGGCGCACGCGCGCCCGCCCGCGCACCGCCACGCCCGGCAGCGAGAGCGCCTTCGTCTCGAACGGCGGCACGACGCCGAGCCGCCGGTCGAACCGGCCGTATTCCAGGAAGACGGCGACGGGCACCTTCCGCTGGTTCTGCACCGTGACGGCGTTGAAGGTGTCGATCGTCACCGCCGGCGGCAGCTGCCGTGGCGGCGGCTGCTGTGGTGGGTTCTGGGCCGATGCGACGCCGGCGAGCAGCGCCAGCCCGAGCGTCGACGCGATGATGCGGGCTCTCATGGTGTCCTCCTCTCGATGCGGTCGCCGCGTCCGCGGACGGATTCCAGCAGGAGCCGTTGCTCGGCGGCCGCGACGTGCCGCCGCGTCGCGTCCACCGCGTCCGGGTTGACGGAGATCGAGTCGACTCCCGCGCGCACGAGGAACTCGGCGTACTCGGGGTACACGCTCGGCGCCTGCCCGCAGATCGAGCAGCTCACGCCGAGGCGGCGGCACTCCGCGACGATCGCGCGGATCGCGTCCTGCACCGCGCGATCGCGCTCGTCGTACAGCGGCGCGACCAGCTCGCTGTCGCGGTCCACGCCCAGGATCAGCTGGGTCAGGTCGTTCGAGCCGATGGAGACGCCGCTGACCCCGAGCCGCACGTACTCCTCCAGCCACGAGACCACCGACGGCACCTCGGCCATGATCCAGAGGTGGAAGCGCGCGTCGTCGGTCAGGCCGCTCTCGTCCACGAGCCGCTTGCACGCCCGCAGCTCGCTGCCCGTGCGCACGAACGGGATCATCAGCTGGAGGTTGGGCCAGCGCTCGCGCACTTGGCGGATCGCGCGCAGCTCGAGCGCGAAGAGGTCGGGCTCGCGCGTGTAGCGGTAGCAGCCGCGGTACCCGATCATCGGGTTCTCCTCGCGCGGCTCGAAGTCGTCGCCGCCGCGCAGCCCGCGGAACTCGTTCGAGCGGAAGTCGGTGGCGCGGTACACCACCGGCCGCGGATGGAACGCGGACGCGAAGCGCTCCAGCGCCGCGGCCATGCGCGCCACCAGCTCGTCGCCGCGCCCCTCGCGCAGCAGCAGCCGCGGGTGCGTGTGGTCGAGCGCCGCGAGCAGCAGGAACTCCGCGCGCAGCAGCCCCACGCCGTCCACGTCCTGCCGCGCCACCCGCGCGGCCAGATCGGGCTCGCCGAGGTTGACGTAGATGCGCGTCGCCGTGACGGGACCCGCGGGCGCGGGCGGTGCGGCCGCCCGCTCGGGCGCGCTCGTGGGTGCGCCGGCGGACGCGCTGGCGGGCGTGGGCGCGCCGCCCGCCAGCACCGCGCCGCGCCGGCCGTCGACCGTCACCAGCTGCCCGGTGCGCAGCGTGCGCGTGGCGGCGCGCGTCCCGACCACGCACGGGATCCCCAGCTCGCGCGAGACGATCGCGGCGTGCGACGTCATCCCGCCCGCATCGGTGACGACGGCGGCCGCGCGCCGCATCAGCGGCACCCAGTCGGGCGACGTCATCGCCGCGACGAGGACCTCGCCGGGCTGCAGCGCCGCGCTCTCGTCCGCGGACGCCAGCACGCGCGCCGGTCCGGCCGCGACGCCCGGGCTCGCGCCCAGGCCGCGTACGAGCTCGGCGCCCTCGCCCGCATCCTGCCGCGCCCCGCCCGCGTCCGCGTCGCCGAGCGTCGTGATGGGCCGCGTCTGCACCAGGTAGATGCGGCCGTCCGCGATCGCCCACTCGGCGTCCTGGGGCGTGCCGTAGTGCGCCTCGTCGCGGAGCGCGAGGTCGGCGACCGCGCGCGCCTCGTCGTCGGAGAGCACGGCGGCCCCGCCCTTCGCGTCGTCGAGCGGCACGCGCACCGTCTCGCCCGAGCGCGGGTCGCGCACGAGCATGAACTCCTTGCGGCCGATCGACCGCCCCACGATCTCGCGCGTCGCCTTGTCGATCTCGTAGTGGTCCGGCGTCACCGCGCCGAGCACGACGACCTCGCCCAGGCCCCACGCGCCCTCGATCACCACGCGCGACCGGTCGCGCGTCGCGGGGTTGACGGTGAACACCACGCCCGAGCGGTCCGCGTCGACCATGCGCTGCACCACCGCGGCGACCAGCAGGTCCCCGGTGAGCCCCTGCCGCGCGCGGTAGAACAGCAGCCGCTCGGTGAACGCGGAGGCCCAGCAGTCCTTCACCGCGCGCAGCAGCGCGTCGGGGCCGCGCACGTTCAGCGTGCTCCGGAACATGCCGGCGAACGACTGCTGCGCGCTGTCCTCCACGGTGCCCGACGAGCGCACCGCGACCAGCGCGTCCGCCGCGTCGCCGGGCGACTCGCGCCCCAGCTCCGCGTAGGCCGCCAGCACGGCGGCGCGCACGTCGTCGGGGGTGGCGCCGTCGCGCACCAGCTTCTGCAGTGCCTGCGAGGTCGCGCGCAGCTGGTCGGGGTCGTCGACGTCCAGCCGCGCCATGCGCGCGGCCACTTGTGCGGCGAGACCGTTGGCCGCCGCGAACCGCGCGTACGCATCCACCGTGACGACGAACCCGGGCGGCACCGGCAGCCCCGCACGCGTCAGCTCGCCGAGGTTGGCGCCCTTGCCGCCGACGCGGGCGACGTCGCCGCGCGAGAGGTCGGCGAACCACGCGACGTACGCCGGCGCGCCCGGCGGCGTCGGCGCGGCGCCGACGGCGGTGCCCTGCACCATCGTGGCCATGACTCGCTCCTGGGACGGTGTTGCCGCACGATCGCGCGCGCCGCCCGCCCGCAGCGTCAGGCAGTCACGCCGTCGCCGCCCGCCGATCCCCGACGCGCGCCACGGCCCGGCCCGGGTGCCCGAGGAACGCCGACGCACGTCGCGGCACAACGCCGCTCAACACGCGGCGCGTCGCGGTGAACCGTGGCGATGCGATGGCGATGCAGGTTGCCGTCGGCGCGCGTACGACGCTGGTACGCGCGACCGCTCACCCCGTACCCGGAGGTCGGCGTGTCCACTCCATCCCTCGGCCGTCGCGAGTTCGTCGCCTCCGGCCTCACCGTCACCGGCGCGTGGCTGCTGGGCGGCTGCACGCCGGACACGCTGGTCGCGCCGCGGCCGGCTCCCGCGCGCATCCCCGACGCGCCGGCGCGCGCCGCCGTGGCCGACGACGGCGACCTCGTCGAGCCGCCCGTGCTCCGCAGCGCCGGCGGGCTGCTGGCCGCGTCCATCGCCGCGACGACGCATCCGGTGACCATCGCCGGGCGCACCGTGCGCGAGCCCGTCACCTACGGCGACGCCTTCCCCGGCCCGACACTCTGGGTGCGGCCAGGCGACGTCGTCAGCCTCGCGTTCGCGAACCGCATCGTCGCCGACCAGGCCGACACGAAGCCCGGCTACGGCCGCCCGCCGCGCCATCCGAACGCGACCAACCTGCACTTCCACGGCCTGCACGTGCCGCCCACCGGCACCGCGGACAACATGGCCGTGGTCGTGCCCCCGAACGGCTCGTGGCGCTACCTCTTCCAGATCCCGGCGGACCATCCGGCGGGGCTGTACTGGTACCACGCGCACGTGCACGGCGCGGTGACCAACCACGTCGCGCGCGGCGCGGCCGGCATGCTCTACGTCGCCAACGCGTACACGGACGCGATCGACCGCCTCGGCATCCGGCGGCGGCTGATGCTGCTCCAGCAGGCGTACCTCGAGGCGGACCTGCGGACGCTGACGTACGACGACGGCGAGCGCGAGAACCCCGAGCGCGCGCTGTCGCTGATCAACGGGCAGCAGATGCCGGAGATCCACCTGCGTCCGGGCGAGCCGCAGGTGTGGAGCCTGCTCAACGGCTCCGGCTCCGCGTTCTACATGCTGCGGCTGGCCGGGCACACGTTCGACGTCGTCGCCGACGACGGCGTCCCGCTCCGCGCCGCGCGCTCGCCGGCCGAGACGGTGCTGCTGGCGTCGGGCAAGCGGCTGGAGGTCGTCGTGCGCGCGGGCGAGGCCGGCCGCTACACGCTCTCGTACGACGCCCACGACCAGGGCGTCGACACGTGGCCGCAGCGCGCCATCGGCACGGTCGTGGTGGAGGGCGAGCGGTGGACGGGCCCCGACCATCCGGGCGTCGACGGCTCCTGCCTCCTGGACGACCTCTCGCAGCTGCACGTCGCGCACGAGCTGCGCCGGACGATCGTGCTCGGCACCAACCTCGGCGTCGAGGAGGGCACGTTCGGGCGCTTCACGATGAACGGCCACGCGTGGGACCCGGCGATCAACGAGTGGACCAGCACCCTCGGCACCGTCGAGGAGTGGCGGATCGTCAACGAGACCGACCAGGACCACCCGTTCCACGTCCACGTGAACCCGTTCCAGATCACGCGCGTGAACGGGCAGGCGGTGCCGTTCGACGGCTACCAGGACACCGCGATCGTGCCGCGCTTCGGGTCGCTCACGGTCCGCACGCGGTTCACCGACTTCGCCGGCGGCCCGGTGCTGATGCACTGCCACATCCTCGACCACGAGGACATGGGGATGATGTCGGCGTTCACCATCGCCGCGCCCGACGCGGCATGAGCGCCGTGGGCGGCATGGGCGGCGTCGGCGGCGTCAGAGTCGCCGCCCCGCGGTCGTGGGCCTTTCGCCGACGGCTGTCGGGCGGCGGCTGACGCCGGGCGCCGCCCGCCGCGCGGATCTTGGGGCCGGACGGCGCCTCGGGCGCCGCCGGACGCATTGCCGGGAGGCCAAATGTCCACCACCGCCACCGCCAGCGCGCGCACGTCCTTCACGCCGGGGACGCTGCCCGCCACCATGCGCGCCAACGTCTTCCTCGGGCCCGAGCGCATCGAGGTGCGCGAGGTCCCCTGCCCGCGCGCCGGCGTCGGCGAGGCGATCGTGCGCCTGACGCTCACCACCATCTGCGGCACCGACGTCCACATCCTGAAGGGCGAGTATCCGGTGCGCCCCGGGCTGGTGATCGGCCACGAGCCGGTGGGCGTGATCGCGGAGCTGGGGCCGGGCGTCACGGGCTACGCGGTGGGCGACCGCGTGCTGGTCGGCGCGATCACGCCGTGCGGCCAGTGCCTCGGCTGCCTGGCGGGGCATCAGGCGCAGTGCGGCGCCGCCGCGTCCGACGGGACGGGGTACGCCGCGCTCGGCGGCTGGCGCTTCGGCAACACGATCGACGGCGCGCAGGCCGAGTACCTGCGCGTGCCGTTCGCGCAGGCCAACCTCGCGCGCATCCCCGACGCGCTCACCGACGAGCAGGTCGTCCTGCTGGCCGACATCGCGTCCACCGGGATCGGCGGCGCGGAGTCGGGCGGCATCCGCCCGGGCGACGCGGTGGTGGTGTTCGCGCAGGGCCCCATCGGGCTGTGCGCGACGGCCGGCGCGCGACTGATGGGCGCGTCGCTCGTCATCGGCGTGGACGTCGACGACGCGCGCCTCGCGATGGCGCGCCGCATGGGCGCCGACGTCGTGCTCGACCACCGCGCGGTGGACGTCGTCGCCGAGGTGCGGCGGCTCACGGGCGGCGGCGCGGACGTGGCGATCGAGGCGCTCGGCACGCAGCAGACGTTCGAGAGCGCGCTGCGCGCGCTGCGCCCCGCCGGCACGCTCTCCAGTCTGGGCGTGTACGCCGGCAAGCTCGCCGTGCCGTACGACGCGTTCGCCGCCGGCATCGGCGACTATCGCATCGTCACCACGCTCTGTCCCGGCGGCAAGGAGCGCATGCGGCGCCTGATGGCGCTCGTGCAGGGCGGGCGGCTGGACCTCACGCCGCTCCTCACGCACCGCTTCCCGCTGGCGCGCATCGCCGAGGCGTACGAGCTGTTCGCCGCGCGGCGCGACGGCGTGCTCAAGGTCGCCATCACGCCGTGAGCGCGCGCCGGCGACGCCACGACCATCCTACCACGCGGGAGGCCGCATGCTGGATCGTCCGCTCTCCTACGGCTTCGGCGCCACGGTGGCGCTGCCCTTTCCCGAGGCACTGGAGCGCACGCGCGAGGCGCTGATCGGCGAGGGCTTCGGGATCCTCTCCGAGGTCGACCTCGGCGCGACGCTGCGCCAGCGGCTGGGCGTGGAGATCCCGCCGTACGTGATCCTCGGCGCGTGCAACCCGCCGCTGGCGCACCGCGCGCTGCTGGCGGAGCCCGACGTCGGGCTCCTGATGCCGTGCAACGTCGTCGTGTACGAGGCGCCCGATCCGTCGCGCAGCGTGGTCGCGGCGCGGTCGACGTCCGCCGCGTTCGCGTTGACGCGCAACCCGGCGCTGCCGCTGGTCGCCGCGCAGGTGGAGAGCCGCCTGCGTCGCGCGCTGGAGCGCGTGGCGGCCAGCCGGCTCGCGCCCGTCACGATCCCGGAGGACCACGCCGTCGACGAGATGTGCTGACCCGATCGTCCGTCGTTTCCCTCACCGCGCGAAGCGCGAGGAGGTCCAGATGCGCACGCGATGGCTGACCGCGGCGATGCTCGCCGCCATGTCCGCGCTGCACGCGCCGGCGCTGGGCGCACAGGACGGCGTCCCCACGCCCACCCGTGAGATCCGCCCCTTCGTGGGCGCGTACGTCCCCGTGGGCGCGATGCGACGCGACTTCCGCGACGCCACGACGCTCGGCCTGCAGGCCGCCGTCGAGCGCTCGCGCCACCTGCACTTCCTGGGCAGCGCCAGCTGGACCCACGGCCACAACCGGTACGACCGCGGCTCCGACCGCACCGACCTGTGGCAGTACGACGTCGGCCTGGAGCTGAACCTCTACCGTCCGACGGCGGCCGGCTGGGTGTTCCGCCCGTTCGCCGGCGTGGGCGGCGGCGCGCGCACGTTCGACTACCGCGCGTCCGGGCTCCCGTCCTACACCTGCACGAGCGGCTACGGGAGCCTGGGCACCGAGCTGCAGACCGGCGCGGTCGCGCTGCGCCTCGAGGCGCGCGACTACCTGAGCTGCTTCAAGTCGCCCGTGACGGGCCTGCACGACACGCGCAGCGATCTCGGGCTGTCGCTCGGCGTCGCCTACCACCGGCGGTGACCGGCGGAGGTGCGCGCCATGCCGCTCCCCTTCACCGTCGCGCAGTTCCTCGACGTGTTCCGCCGCTACAACGAGGCGGTCTGGCCCGCGCAGCTCGTGCTGCTGGCGCTGGGCGTCGCCGCCGTCGTCCTGGCGGCGCGGGCACGGCCCGCGGCCGACCGCGCGGCCGCGGGCATCCTGGGCGCGCTCTGGCTGTGGACGGGCGCCGCGTACCACCTGGCGTTCTTCCGTTCGCTCACGTCCGCGGCGACGCTGTTCGGCGCGCTCTGCCTCGTGCAGGGCGCGCTGCTGCTGTGGTGGGGCGCGTGGCGCGGCGCGCTCGCGTTCCGCCCGCGCGCCGACGCGTCCGGCGCGATCGGCGCGCTGCTCGCGCTCGACGCGCTCGTCGCGTATCCCGCGCTCGGGCATGCGCTCGGCCACCGCTATCCCGCGGCGCCGACGTTCGGCGCGCCGTGTCCGACCACCATCCTGACGTTCGCGCTGCTCGCGTGGAGCGCGCGGCCGGTGCCGTGGCTGCTGCTGGCGATCCCGATCGCGTGGGGCGCGGTCGGCACGTCGGCGGCGCTGCAGCTCGGGATGCGCGAGGACCTGGGGCTGACCGCGGCCGCGCTCCTCGGCGCGTTCGCGGCGCGCCGCGCCGGCACGTGGCCCCGCGACGACGCGCACGCGGGCGCGGTGGAGGCGACGTGGGCCGCCGCGCAGATGGCCGCGCAGCTCGCGCTCGGCCCCGTGCTGCACCGCTGGCGCACGCACTGGGGCGCGAGCGACGCCGAGGCGCGCCGCCCGCTGCCGGGCGACGACCTCGTGCCGCGGCCCGACTGGAGCTACACGCACGCCATCACCATCGACGCGCCGCGCGCCGCCGTCTGGCCGTGGCTCCTGCAGCTCGGCCAGGGGCGCGGAGGGTTCTACAGCTACGAGGCGCTGGAGAACCTCGTCGGCTGCGACGTCCACAACGTGCCCGAGCTGCGCGCCGCCCTGCAGGACCTCCACGAGGGTGACGTCGTGCGCATGCACCGCTCGGGCGTCGGGCCGGCGGTCATCGAGCTGGACGACGCGCGCGCGCTCGTACTGGGCGGCGACGCCGACGCGCACGGCTCGCGCGCGACGTGGTCGTTCCACCTCGTCGAGCTGCCCGGCGGCCGCACGCGCCTCATCGAGCGCGGCCGCCACGTCGCGGGGCGCGGGCCGCTGGCCAAGCTGGGCTTCGGCCCGTACCTGGTGGACCCGATCGGGTTCGTGATGAGCCGGAAGATGCTGCGCACGATCAAGCGGCTGGCCGAGGCGCATGCGCACGCGCGCCCCGCGCCCGCCGCACACCCCAGCCCAGTTGGAGGACGACCATGAACGCCACGACCTTCCCACCGGGCGCGTGGCCCCCGCCGGGGCGGCCCGGGGTGGCGCCCACGGGCGGGGGGGGGGGCGC
>CBHYLO010000148.1:0-8822 GCA_966128675.1 uncultured bacterium
CCGAGACGATCGCCGCGCTCTACGAGGCGTCGCAGGCGGGCGTGGACATCGACCTGATCGTGCGCGGCATCTGCTGCCTGCGGCCGGGCGTCGAGGGCGTGAGCGACCGGATCCGCGTGCTGTCGATCGTCGGGCGCTTCCTGGAGCACTCGCGCATCTTCCACTTCCGGAACGACGGCCAGGCCGAGTACTACATCGGCTCCGCGGACTGGATGCCGCGCAACTTCGACCGGCGCGTGGAGTCGATCACGCCCGTCGAGGACGAGTCGCTCCACGCGGCGCTCGGCTCGCTGCTGGACACGTGCCTGCGCGACAACCGGCAGGCGTGGGAGCTGCACGCGGACGGGACGTACCGGCAGCGGCGCCCGGAGCCGGACGGGCCGGAGTGGTCGACGCACCGCATCCTGCAGCGCGACCCGTGGGGGCAGGTGGCCGACGCGATGCCGGACGCGCCGACGACCGAGAGGCGCGACGGCGCGCGCGTCCGCGGCGACGCCGTCGGCGCGGGCGACTGAGGCGCGGGGGGAGCGCCGCTACTCGCCCTCGCCGTCGCCGCCCGGCCGGACGGTGGCGCCGTCGGGCGCGACCAGCTCGACCGATGCGCCCAGGACGTCCGCGAGCAGCTCCGCCTTGCGGCCGGCGCCCCACAGCTCCAGCCGCAGCGCGCCGGCGCCGGCCACCGGGACCGGCGCGATGCGCAGCGCGCCCTGCGCCCAGCGCGCGTCCACGTGGTGCACGGCGCACGCGTGGCCGCGATCGAGGCCGTCGGCGACGCGCAGCACGGCCGACAGCCGCACGATGCGCTCGCGCAGCGCGCGATCGAGCTTGCCGAAGTTCTCGTGCTTCTTCTTCGGCTCGGGCCCGCGGTGGTACCGGGCGACGTTGGCCACCGCGACCTGCTCCAGCGGCGTCATGCCCAGCAGGTCGGCGTGCAGGATCAGGTGGTACGAGTGCTTGTGGTGCTTCTCGTGGCTGATGTGGTAGCCCACGTCGTGCAGCAGCGCCGCGTCGGCGAGCACCTCGCGGTCGCCCGGCTGGGCGCCGATGCGCGACGCGAGCTGGTCGAACAGCTGCAGCGCGAGGCGCCGCACCTGGTCGGCGTGCGGCTGCTCGTAGTGGCAGCGCTCCGCGAACGCGCGCACCGAGCGCTCGCGCGCCTCGCCCGGGTCGGCGATGGTGGGCGCGACGGCGGCCGCCTCCAGCAGCAGCCCCTCGCGGATGCCGTAGCCGGAGACGTGCAGCTCGCGCGCCTCGAACACCGACATCACCTCGGCCGCCACCGCGAGGCCGGCGACGATGATGTCCGCGCGCGCGGGGTTGAGCCCGGGCACCGCGGCGCGCTCCTCGGGCGTGAGCGTCGCCAGCGCGTCGAGCGCGCGCGTCACCTCGGCGCGCGTGGCGACCGTGCCGTGCCGCGTGCGCGCGCCCGAGAGTCCGCCGCGCGCGTGCAGCAGCCCCGCGAGGTTGGTGAAGGTGCCGCCGGAGCCGATGACGCGCGCGCCGCGCCACTCCTTCACCGGCAGCCGGTCGCGCACCGCCCAGCGCACGGCGCGGCGCAGCTGGCGCAGCCCCTCCTCGGCGCGCGCGCCGCCGCGCGGGAGGTCGGCGAGGAACTGCTCGGTCGTGCGCACCGCGCCGAACGGGAACGACTCCAGGCGGTCCAGCAGCCCGTCGGCCGCGAGCACCAGCTCCAGCGAGCCGCCGCCGATGTCCATCACCACCGTGCGCCCGACGCCGAGCTCGAAGTGGGCGAGGGCGCTGCGGAAGGAGAGGCGCGCCTCCTCCTCGCCGGTGAGGAGCCGCACGCGCAGCCCCGTCTCCTCGCGCACGCGCTCCAGGAAGGCGCCGCCGTTGTCGGCGTCGCGCACCGCGCTGGTGGCCACCGCCTCGATGCGGTCGGCGCCCATCTGCCGCGCCAGCATCGCCATGCGCGACAGCGCCGAGAGCGCGAGCTCCATCGAGTCGTCCGCCAGCGTGCCGGTGGCGTCGACGCCCTTGCCGAGGCGCGGCATCGCCTTCATCTCGTCGACGACCTGGATCGCGCCGTCGGGGGAGACGTCGGCGACGATCTGGCGGATCGAGTTCGAGCCGATGTCGATCGCGGCGATGCGCAGCGCGTCATCGGCGACCGGGCGGCCGCCGGGACCGCGCCGGGGCCGCGCGAGGCGCGGCTGGTAGGTGGCCGCGGCGTCGCGCGCGGCCTCGTGGGCGCCGTCGCCGACGCCGTTGCCGGCGCCGTCACCCTCCAGGTCGGGCGGCAGGCGGTCGTTCATCGCGCGCCGCCCGCCAGGAGGTCGGTGAGACGGTCAGCGCGGCTCTCGGGGAGGACGGGGGTCGCCGGCATGCTCCAGATTGTGCTTGATCGTCTTCCCCTCCGCCAGATAGACCGCGTCCTCGCCGATGTTGGTCGCCAGGTCGGCCACGCGCTCCAGGTTCCGGCTCACCAGCAGGTACTCGAGCGACGCGTTGATCGTGCGCGGGTCGGCCATCATGTGCGTGAGCAGGATGCGGAACACCGAGTCGTGCAGCGCGTCCACCTGGTCGTCGGCGCGGCACACCTCGCGGCCCAGCACGCCTTCGGCCCGCACGAACGCGTCGAGCGCGTCGCTGCGCATCTTGCGCGCCCGCCGCGCCATGTCCTCCAGCGCCGGGGCCGGGCCCGGCGGCGCCGCGAGGCGCGACAGCCGGATCGCCGACTGCGCGATGTTCACCGCGTGGTCGCCGACGCGTTCGAGGTCGCTCGACACCTTGATCGCGCTGATGATGAAGCGCAGGTCGCGCGCCAGCGGCTGCTGCAGCGCCAGGAGCTCGACGGCCAGCGCCTCGACCTGGATCTCCAGCGCGTCGACGTCGCGGTCGCCGGCGAGCACGCGCTCGGCCTTCGCCAGGTCGTGCGCCAGCAGCGCCTCGACGGCGGTCTCGACGAGTGCCTCGGCCCGCTCCGACATGTCGAGCAGCCGCGCCTTGAGCGCGCCGAGCTGGTCGTGGAAGTGGCGGAAGCGGGTCGCCTCCCCGGGCGCGGCGGTCATCCGAACCTCCCCGTGATGTAGGCCTCGGTGCGCTCCTCGCGCGGGCTCGTGAAGAGCGCCTGCGTGGGGCCCGCCTCGACGAGGCGGCCGAGGAAGAAGAACGCGGTCCGGTCGGAGATCCGCGCCGCCTGCTGCAGGTTGTGCGTCACGATGGCGATGGTCAGCTCGCGGCGAAGGTCGTACAGCAGCTCCTCGATGTGCTGCGTGGCGATCGGGTCGAGCGACGCCGTCGGCTCGTCGAGCAGCAGGACCTCCGGCTCGTTGGCCAGCGCGCGCGCGATGCAGAGCCGCTGCTGCTGTCCGCCCGAGAGGCCGAGCGCGCTCGCACGCAGCCGGTCCTTCACCTCGTCCCACAGCGCGGCGCGGCGCAGCGCCTGCTCCACGACGCCGTCGAGCTCCGCGCGCGTCGGCGCGCCGTTCAGGCGCGGGCCGTAGGCGAAGTTGTCGTAGATCGACTTCGGGAAGCAGTTCCAGCGCTGGAACACCATCCCCACGCGCTGGCGCAGCGTGACCACGTCGACGCCGGGCGCGTGGACGTCCTCGCCGTCGAGCGTGATGCTGCCCGCGTGCCGCGTGCCGGGCACGAGGTCGTGCATCCGGTTGATGGCGCGCAGGAAGGTGGACTTGCCGCATCCCGACGGGCCGATGAAGGCGGTGATCTGCCGGGGCGGCACGGCGACCGTCACGTCGTGCAGCGCCTGCTTCTCGCCGTACCAGAACGAGAAGTCGCGCGCCTCGATGCCGCCGGCCGCGGGCACGGCCTCCGGCGGGAGGGCCGGCGGCATGGTCGCGAACGCGGGCGCGGGCGTCATCCGAACCTCCCGGTGATGTACGCCTCGGTGCGCGCGTCGGCAGGCGTCGTGAAGAGCGTGCGCGTCGGCGCCACCTCCACCAGCTCGCCCGCCAGCATGAACGCCGTGTGGTCCGAGACGCGCGCGGCCTGCTGCATGTTGTGCGTCACGATCACCACCGTCAGCTCGTGGCGCAGCTCGTACACCAGCTCCTCGATGCGCTGCGTCGAGATGGGGTCGAGCGAGGCGGTCGGCTCGTCGAGCAGCAGCACCTGCGGGCCGTTGGCCAGCGCGCGCGCGATGCACAGGCGCTGCTGCTGCCCCCCGGACAGCCCGAGGGCGCTCGTGCGCAGGCGGTCCTTCACCTCGTCCCACAGGGCCGCGCGGCGCAGCGCCGTCTCGACGATCGTGTCGGCCTCGCCGCGCGAGGGCTTCGACTGCCCGTGGCCGCGCAGGCCGGCCAGCACGTTGTCGCGGATGGACATCGTGGGGAACGGCGTGGGGCGCTGCAGCACCATGCCCATGTGCCGGCGCACCGCGTTCGGGTCGATGCCGCCGCGGTAGATGTCCTGGCCGTCGAGCGTCACGCTCCCCTGCACGAACGCGCCCGGCACGGTGTCGTGCATGCGGTTCAGGCAGCGGAGCAGCGTCGACTTGCCGCACCCCGACGGCCCGATGATCGCCGTCACCTGGCGGTCGAGGAAGGGGAGCGAGACGCCGTGCAGCACGCGCGCCTTGCCGAAGCCCGCGCGCAGGTCGACGGTCGCCAGCCGCGCCGGCGCGTCCTCGTCGGCGGGCGCCGCGAGCAGCGCGGCGGTGGAGAGGGGCCTCACGGGCTCAGTCGCTGGCGGTGCCGAAGCGCGAGCGCGTGGCGGCGCGAGCGGCCACCGAGATGACCAGGACGATGCCGATGAGGACGAGGGCGCCCGCCCAGGCGTGCGCGTGCCACTCGTCGTAGGGGCTGATGGCATAGGTGAAGACCTGCAGCGGCAGCGCGGCGATCGGCTGGCCCAGCTCGACTGACCAGAACTGGTTGCCGAACGCGGTGAAGAGGAGGGGCGCGGTCTCGCCGGCGACGCGCGCCACGGCGACGAGCGCGCCGGTGACGATGCCCGGCAGCGCGGTGCGCAGCACGACGACGAGCGACGTGCGCCACTGCGGGTAGCCCAGCGCCAACGCGGCCTCGCGCAGCGTGTTGGGCACCAGGCGCAGCATCTCCTCGGTGGTGCGGGTGACGATCGGGATCATGATCGCGGCCAGCGCGGCACCACCCGCGAGCGCGGAGAAGTGCCCCAGCGGCCGCACGAGGAACTCCCAGGCGAAGATGCCGACGACGATCGACGGGAGCCCGTTCAGCACGTCCGACAGGAAGCGCACCGTCGTCGCCAGCGGCGCGTCGCGCCGCTCGGCCAGGTACATCCCCGCGCCGATGCCGATGGGCAGCCCGATCGCGGCGGCGATGCCGACGACGACCAGCGTGCCGACGATCGCGTTCGCCATCCCGCCGCCCGCCTCGCCCGGCGGCTTGGGCAGCTGCGTGAAGAAGTCCGGCGAGAGCGCCGCGGCGCCCTGCTTCAGCAGGTAGCCCAGGATGAGCACCAGCGGCAGCACCGCCAGCGCCGCCGCGAGGTAGGTGAGGACGACCATGACGCGGCTGCGCGCCCGCCGGCCACGCAGCGAGCGCGGGCGGCGCACGGTCGACCGGGCCGGCGCGACGGCGGCGCTCACGCGCGCCCCTGGCGCGCCACGCGCCACACCAGGTATCGCGCGATCGCGTTCACCACCAGCGTGACCGCGAACAGCACCGCGCCCACCGCCATCAGCGACGAGAGGTGCAGGTCGCCCGTGGCCTCGCTGAACTCGTTGGCGACCAGCGACGCCATCGTGTAGCCGGGCGAGAAGAGCGACGACGAGATCTCGTGGCGGTTGCCGATGACCATCGTCACGGCCATGGTCTCGCCGAGCGCGCGCCCGAGCCCGAGCACCACGCCGCCGATGATGCCCGAGCGCGCGTACGGCAGCACCGCGTCGCGGATCATCTCCCAGCGCGTCGCGCCGAGCGCCAGCGCCGCCTCGCGCTGGGAGCGCGGCACGGCCAGCAGCACCTCGCGCGCGACCGCCGCGACGTACGGCAGCACCATGATCGCCAGGATCAGCCCCGCCGCCAGCATGCTCGGTCCGTACGCGGGCCCGGAGAACAGCGGCGTGTCGCCCAGGTGCAGCGTGTTCGCGAGGAAGGGCATGACGTGCTCGCGCAGCAGCGGCAGCAGCACGAACACCGCCCACAGCCCGTACACGACGCTGGGCACGGCGGCCAGCAGGTCGATCAGGAAGGCGGCCGGCGTCCGCAGCCAGCGCGGCGCGAACTCGGAGAGGAAGATCGCGGAGCCGAGCGCCAGCGGCGTCGCGAGCGCGATGGCCAGCGCCGACGACACGAGCGTGCCGTAGAGCGCCGGCGCGGCGCCGAACGTGCCGCGCGTCGCGTCCCACTCGCTCGACGTCAGGAAGGAGAGGCCCGCGGTGCGCAGCGCCGGCCACGCCGCGACGCCCAGCGCGATCGCGATGGCGAGCAGCAGCAGCGGCACGCACAGCGCGAGCGCCGTGGTGACGCCGCGGTAGATCCGGTCGCCGGCCGCCGAGCCCTCGATGCGCACGCTCGCCGCGGGCGGCGTGGCGCGCGCGCGGGCCGCGGGATCGAGCCCCGCGGCCAGCGGCGTCCGGGCGACGACGTCGCTCACGGCTGCGCGTCCAGCTTGATGGTCGCGATGCGCTGCTCCAGGCGCGTCACGAGCGCCGGCGGCAGCGGGGCGTAGTCGAGCGGCGCGGCGAACCGCTCGCCGTCCTTCAGCGCCCAGCCCAGGAAGTCCACCAGCTTGCGGCCCTTGGCGGCGTCGCGCTGCGTCTCGTACACCAGCAGCCACGTGAACGAGGAGATCGGGTACGCCTCCGCGCCCGGCGCGTTCACGATCGACACGCGGTAGTCCGACTCGGCCGGCAGCTGCTCGGCCACGCCGGCGGCCGCCGCGGTCACGCTCGCGATGGACGGCGCGACGAAGGTGCCCGACGCGTTGCGGATGGCCGCGACCGGGAGGCGGTTCTGCGTGGCGTAGGCCAGCTCGACGTAGCCGATGGTGCCCGGCGTCGACTTCACCTGGCCGGCGACGCCCTCGTTCCCCTTGCCGCCCAGACCGACGGGCCAGCGCACTTCCTTGCCCTTGCCGGGGCCCGCCTTCCAGGGCGCGCTGACGGCCGAGAGGTAGTCGGTGAAGATGTACGACGTGCCGCTGCCGTCGGAGCGGCGCACGACGAGGATGTCGCGCGCGGGCAGCGCGACGCCCGGGTTGAGGGCCGCGATCTGCGGCGCGTTCCACTTGGTGATCGTGCCGAGGAAGATGTCGCCGAGCACCTCGCCCGTGAGCTTCAGCGGCTGCTGCAGCTCGGGGACGTTGTACGTCACGACGACGGCGCCGAGCACGGTCGGGATGTGCAGCACCCGGCCACCCTTCGCCTTGGACATCTCCTCGTCGGACATCGGCGCGTCGGAGGCGCCGAAGTCGACCGTCTGCTCGGAGAGCTGGCGGATGCCGCCGCCCGAGCCGATCGACTGGTAGTTGATGCGGACGTTCTTCGCCGTCGCGTACTCGGAGAACCACTTCGAGTACAGCGGATACGGGAAGGTCGCGCCGGCGCCGGTGAGGTCGACGGAGCCGCTGCTGGCGGGCGCGGCGCCCTGGGCGTCGCTCTGCTTCTCGGACGAGCCGCACGCGGCGACGAGCGCGGCGGCGGCGAGGATCATGAGACGCTTCACGCGTCGCTCCTGGATCGGTGGGGAGTGTCGAGCGCGCTGACGCGGTCTGATGCTGCGCGGCCCGCGTGGGAACGCTGCCACGGCCGCGTCCCGATTCGGCGAGCGTCGCGTCACGGCTGGGTCACGGCGGGCGCCGCCGCTGGGGCGGCGCCCGCCTGCCGGACGCTCAGTAGTTGAACTGCGCCTGGAGGCGGAGGAACCGCCCCTGCTCGCGCGCGTCCGGCGCGGCGAAGTCGCTGGTCCGGCGGTCGGACGCGACGTACGACGCGGTCAGCTCGAACGCGGAGAAGGGCAGCCACTCGGCGCCGACCTCCAGCTCGCGCACGCGGTAGTGGCGCGCGTCGGTGTCGAGCTTCTTGCCGCCGTCGTAGTACTGGCCGCGCGCGAACGGGGTCAGCACGTGGCTGCCCGGCCGCGTGCGCAGCATGGCCATCGCGTAGCCGCCGGTGAGGCGCTCGTCGCGGATGGTGGGCGTCCCCTCGCGCGAGAAGCTCGGCCCGCGCCCCACGTTCCACTCGGCCTGGAAGCCGAGGGGCTGCGGATAGACGATGAGCGAGGCCGCGACGCGCTGGTCGTCGAACTCGCGCGCGGCGCTCAGGCCCGCGGTGCGCTGCGCGCTCGGGATCACGAAGCGGCCGCTGTAGCCCTGCACGCCCGCCTCGACGAACTGGCCGCCCGGCAGGCGGAACGGGTAGCTGACGCGCAGCACCGCGTGCTGCCCGTCGTTCTGCTCGGCGCGGTTGGCGGTCTGGCCGTTGAAGATCCCGAGACCGACGACGCCGTAGTCGCCCGAGCCCTTGTAGCCGCTGTCGGTGAGGACCTTGAAGCGCTGGCGCGCCGTCGGCGGCGACCAGTAGCCCATCACGCCGAGGTCGCGCTCGTTCGGCAGGCCGCTGTTCAGGCCATCGTCGCGGTCCAGCGGCAGGCGGTTGGAGCTCGACTGCAGGTTCTGGAAGCCGAACGGGATCTTGCTCTGCCCGATGCGGAGCCGGAGCGTCTTCGCGCTGTCCAGGAAGAGGTCGAAGTACGCGTCGCGGAGCTGCGCGTAGTGGAGCTGGCCGTTCGACTCGGACGCCAGGTCGGGCTGGATGTAGACCGACACGCGCGGGTGCACCTCGCCGCTCAGCACGACGCGCGCGCGGCGGACGAAGAAGCCGTTGTTGCGCCCGATCGACCGGTCGCACTGGGCGCAGG
>CBHYLO010000149.1:0-8784 GCA_966128675.1 uncultured bacterium
CGCGGCGGCCGAGGCGACGGCGTACGCGCCGCCCGCGCCCGCGGCCGACGACGTCCCGCGCTTCGATCCGACGCGCGCGGAGCCGCTGCCGTCGGGCGTGACGATGCTGGAGGCGAGCGCCGGCACGGGCAAGACGTACAGCATCGCGTCGCTCGTGCTGCGCCTGGTCGTCGAGGAGCGGCTGGGCATCGACGAGATCCTGGTGGTGACGTTCACCGAGGCCGCGACCGCGGAGCTGCGCGACCGCGTGCGCCGCCGGCTGCGCGACGCGCTGACGCTGGCCGAGCGCGCGCTGGCGGCGGGCGCCATCCCCGCGGGCGACGCGATCGCCGCGCACGACGAGGTCGCGCGCACGCTGGTGACCCGCGCGCTCGCCGGCGCCGCGATCGCCGACGCGGTGACGGCGCTGCGCGTGGCCCTCGGCCGCTTCGACGACGCGCCGATCACCACGATCCACGGCTTCTGCCACCGCGTGCTGCGCGAGCGCGCGTTCGAATGCGGCGGGGAGCTGGACGCCGAGCTGCTTACCGACGAGGCGGAGCTGCTGGAGGCGGTGGTGCGCGACTTCTGGGCGCGTGAGACCGCGCGGCGCCCGGTCGCGCTGGTGGAGGCGCTGGTGGGGCGCGCGAAGGTCGGGCTGCCGATGCTGCAGGCGCTGGCGCGCCGCGCGGTGCGGCATCCGGAGTCGTGCTGCGTGCCCGCGCTCGACGACGCGGACGGCGGCGCCTTCGAGGCGCTGCTGGCGGAGCGCACCCGGCTGGCGACCGACATCGCCGGCCGCTGGAGCGAGGAGGACACCGGCGAGGTGTTCCGCCTGATCGACGAGGCGCGCACCGCGAAGATCCTCAGCGGCGTGAAGTGGAAGGCGGACTCGCTGGAGACGCGCGCGCGCACCATCGCGACGTGGGCGTCGGCCAGCCCCGCCACCGATCCGCTGCCCGAGAAGGAGCTGCGCTACTTCGGCGCGTCGGGGCTGCGCGAGGTGTGCAACAAGGGGAAGGAGGCGCAGGCGCCGGTCCACCCGCTGTGCGCGCGCATCGACGCGCTGCTGGACGCGGACACGCGCGTGCAGGGCGCCGCGCTGGTCGAGGCGCTGCGGCTGCAGCACGATTGCGTCGCGTTCGCGCGCGCGGAGCTGGCGCGCCGCAAGCGCGCGGCGCGGCAGCACGGCTTCGACGACCTGCTGCGGCTGGTGCGCGACGCGCTGCGCCGCGACGCGGGCGTCGCGGGCGAGCCGCTGGCCGCCGCGCTGCGCGAGAGCTTCCGCGCCGCGCTGATCGACGAGTTCCAGGACACCGACGACGTGCAGTGGGAGATCTTCCGCCGCGCGTTCGCCACGCCGGAGCACCGGCTGGTGCTGATCGGCGATCCGAAGCAGTCGATCTACGCCTTCCGCGGCGCGGACGTGGAGGCGTACCTCGCGGCGCGCGGCGCGGCGGGCACGCGTTGGGCGCTCGACGCGAACTGGCGCACCGACGGCGCGCTGGTGGACGCGCTGCACGCGCTGTGGGGCGCGCACCCCGCGCCGTTCGCGGAGCAGGCGATCGCGTGGCGCGCCGTGCGCGCGCGGCACGGCGCGCCGCGGCTGCAGGGCGCGGGCGCGCCGCTGCGCGTGCGCTTCCTGGCGCGCGAGGGCGACCTCGCGCCCACGGGCACGAGCACGCTGATCACGAAGGAGCGGCTGTCGCCGCGGCTCCCGGCGCTGGTCGCGAGCGACGTGGCGCGCTTCCTGGGCAGCGGCGCGACGATCGTCGAGCGCGTGGGCGGCCACGACCGGCCGCGCGCCGTGCGGCCCGCCGACGTCGCGGTGCTCGTGCGCTCGCACCAGCAGGCGCGCGACATCCAGCGGGCGCTGCGGAACGCGGACGTGCCGGCGGTGATCCACGGCGCGGAGAGCGTGTTCGCGTCGCGCGAGGCGATCGAGCTGATCGCCGTGCTCGCCGCGGTGCTGGAGCCCGCGTCGCCGTCGCTCGCGCGCGCCGCGCTGGCGACCGACCTGCTGGGCCTCGCGGCGGCGGCCGAGCTGGCGAGCGGCGGCGCGCCGCTGGGGCCGGGCGACCTGCTGGCCGCGCTCGACGCCGACGATTGGGAAAGTCAGGCGCGCTGGGACGCGTGGGCCGAGCGGCTGCGGGCGTGGCGCGCGGCGTGGCGCGGCGACGGTGCGATGCGCGCGGGCGCGACGGGCGTGATGCGCCTCGTGCGCGCGCTGTGCGACGAGCTGGCGCTGCCGGCGCGGCTGCTGGCGCTGGTGGACGGCGAGCGGCGGCTCACGAACCTGCTGCACCTGGGCGAGCTGCTGCACGCCGCGGCCACGGAGCGCGCGCTGGCGCCCGGCGCGACGCTGGCGTGGCTGCGCGAGCAGGTCGCGAACGCCGAGTCGGGGGGGGGGCGCGACGACGCCGCGCGGCAGCTGCGGCTGGAGAGCGACGACGAGGCCGCGCAGGTGGTGACGGTGCACTCCAGCAAGGGGCTGGAGTACGGCGCGGTGTGGTGCCCGTACCTGTGGGACGGCACGCTCTCGCACCGCAACGACCTCGCGTTCCCGCACGTGCGCGTGCCCGGCGCGGCGACGCCGCGCGCGATCGACCTGCGGGGCGGGCCGCAGTCGCCCGCGGCCGCGCAGATCGACGACGCGCGCTTCGCGGAGTCGCTGCGCCTCGCCTACGTCGCGATGACGCGCGCGCGGCACCAGATCACGCTGTGGTGGGGCGCGGCGACGAGCTTCGACACGTCGCCGCTGGCGTGGCTGCTGCACGGCGACGACGCCGCGACGGCGGACGGCGCGCGCTCGCCGCGCGCGGCGCTGCTCGACCTGCAGCTGAAGAATCGGGACGACGACGCGCTGCGCGACCGGCTGGAGGCGCTGGCCGCCGCGACGCCGGCGCTGATCGCGGTGGAGGAGGAGGACGCGGGCGCGGCGCCGGTGCGCTGGCGCGCGCCGGACGCGGCGCGCCCGGCGCTGGCCGCGCGCGCGTGGACGCGCACCGTGCCGCTGGACGACGGCTGGCGCATGGGCAGCTTCACCGCGCTCACGCGCGGCGCGCACGCGCACCGCGACGCGGACGACGACGCCGACGCGCCCGAGGCGCTGGACGACGCGCGCCGCTCGGCGCCCGACGACGAGGGTGACGTGCCGCTGGCCGGCTTCCCGGCGAGCGCGCAGGCCGGCCTCTTCTTCCACGAGGTGCTGGAGCGCCACGATCCCGCGGCGCCCGAGACGCTGCCGCCGATGGTGGACGACCGGCTGCACGCCTACGGCTTCGACGCCGCGCGCTGGACGGCGCCGGTGACCGACGCGCTGCGCGGCGTGCTGGACGCCCCGCCGCGCCGGCCCGGCCCCCCCGGGCCGCGGGGGGGGGCCCGCCCCGGGGGCCCCCCGGGGGGGCCCGACGCTGCGGCTGCGCGACGTGCCGCTGTCCGCGCGGCTGACCGAGCTGCGCTTCGAGCTGCCGGCGTGCGACGCGCACGACGCCGCGATCGCGCCGGCGGCGCTCGCGCGGGCGTTCCGCGAGCATCCGGGCGGCGCGCTCGCCGGCGACGCGATGGCGCGCTACGCCGACCGCGTCGCCGCGCTCGGCTTCCGCCCGCTCCGTGGGTTCCTCACCGGCGCGATCGACCTCGTGGCGCGCCACGACGGGAAGTGGTGGCTGCTGGACTACAAGTCCAACCGCCTGGGCGCGCGGCGCGCGGACTACGGGGCCGATCGCATGGCGCAGGAGATGGCGGACGCGCACTACGTGCTGCAGTACCACCTGTATGCCGTCGCGCTGCACCGCTGGCTGGCGCTGCGCGTGCGCGGCTACGACTGGGACCGCGACGTGGGCGGCGCGTGCTACGTCTTCCTGCGCGGCGTGGGCGAGGGCACGGGCGTGTTCGTCGACCGGCCGCCGCGCGCGCGCATCGAGGCACTGGACCGCGTGCTGCGGGAGGGCGCATGAGCGTCGAGTCCGACCTCTTCTCGTCGGTGGCGCAGCCGCTGGACGTCGGCGCGCTGGACCGGCGCGCGGGCGACCGCGACGGCGTGCCGGGGCTGGACGCGCTGCGCGCGCGCGGCGTCCTGCGCGACGTGGACGTGCACTTCGCGCGCACCGTCGCGCGCCTCGCCGGCGTGCACGATCCGCTCGTCCTGCTCGGCCTCGCGGTCGCCAGCCGGGCGCCGGGCGCGGGGCACGTGTGCGCGGAGCTCGACGCGCCCGAGCGGCTGGTGCGCATGGAGCGCGCGGAGACCGCGACGCCGTGGCCCGACGCGACGGCGTGGCGCGACGCGCTCGCGGCGAGCGCGGTGGTCGTGGCGGCGCCGGTCGCGGAGTCGGGGACGACGTGCCCGCTGGTGCTCGACGGGCATCGCCTGTACCTCGCGCGCTACTGGGCGTACCAGCGGCGGCTGCAGGCGGCGCTGCGCGCGCGCGCCGGCGTGCTGCGCGCGGACGTCGACGAGGCGCTGCTGCGCGACGGGCTCGCGCGCCTCTTCCCCGCGAGCGACGCGTCGACGCCCGACCTGCAGCGCACGGCCGCCGCCGTCGCGGTGCTGCGCGCGCTGGCGGTGATCACCGGCGGGCCGGGCACGGGCAAGACGACGACGGTGCTCGCGGTGCTGGCGCTGCTGGTGGAGCAGGCGCTCGCGCGCGGCGAGGCGCCGCCGCGCATCGCGCTCGCCGCGCCCACGGGCAAGGCCGCCGCGCGCCTGGCGGAGTCGGTGGTGTCGGGCCGCGCGCGCCTCGCGCTGCCTCCGGACGTGTCGTCGCACGTCCCCGCGGAGGCGACGACGCTGCACCGCCTGCTCGGCTGGCAGCCGCGCACGCCCACGCGCTTCCGCCACGACGCCGCGCACCCGCTGCCGTACGACGTGGTCGTGGTGGACGAGAGCTCGATGGTGGACCTCGCGCTGATGGCGAAGCTGCTCGACGCCGTGCCCTCGCACGCGCGCCTGGTGCTGCTCGGCGACCGCGACCAGCTGGCGAGCGTGGAGGCGGGGACGATCCTCGCGGACGTGTGCGGCGACGGCGACGTCCCGTGCAGCGCGGCGTTCGGCGCGCAGCTCGCGCGGGTGGGCGCGGCGGCGGGCGCGCCGGCGACGGACGCCGTTCCCGCGGTGGCGGATGCGGTCGTGCGCCTGCGCGTCAGCCGGCGGTTCACCGACGACGGCGGGATCGGCGCGCTGGCGCGCGCGATCAACGACGGCGACGCGGCGCGCGCGCTCGCGGTGCTGGAGCACGACGCCACGGGCCAGGTCGTGTGGGAGCCGTCGGACGGCGGCGCGGGCGCGGACCGCGCGGCGCTCGCGCCCGTGCGCCGGCTGGCGCTGCCGGCGTATCGCCAGAGCGTGACGCTCGACGGCCCGGCGGCCGCGCTGGCCGCGCTCGACCGGTTCCGGGTGCTCGCGGCGCACCGCGCGGGCGCGGTCGGCGTCGCGGGGCTCAACGGCGCGATCGTGGAGGCGCTGGCGCGCGAGGGCACGCTGCCGCGCGACGCGGCCGGCGCGCGCTGGTGGCACGGCCAGCCGGTGATGGTGACCGAGAACGACCACCAGCTGGAGCTCTACAACGGCGACGTCGGCGTCGTGCTGCGCGACGGCGGGGGCGGGCTGCGCGCGTGGTTCCGCGCGTCGGACGGCGGCGTGCGCGCGCTGGCGCCCGCGCGGCTCCCGGCGCACGAGACGGTCTTCGCGATGACCGTCCACAAGTCGCAGGGCTCGGAGTTCGACGAGGTGGTGCTCGTGCTGCCGCCGCGCCCCTCGCCGGTGCTGACGCGCGAGCTCCTCTACACGGGCGTCACGCGCGCGAAGCGGAAGGTGACGGTGGTGGGCAGCGCCGAGGTGCTGCGCGCCGGCATCGCGGAGCGCGTGCAGCGGGCGAGCGGGCTGCGGGAGGCGCTCTGGGGGAGCTGATGCTGCGTGCAGCGGTCCTGCTCCGTGCCCTCGGCGTCCAGTGTCGCACCTCACCGGCCGTAACTACTCGTTTGCATGCGCATGCTCCGGATGAGACGGATCATTCGGATCGCTCCTCTCGGGCGCCTGGGGCGTCGCCGCCACGAGGAGCGAATCCTTCTGATCCCTCTCGTTTCCACCTCAAAGCACCCGCGCCAGCCGAGCGTACGGAGGCTCGCGATACGTGAAGCGATCCGAACGATCCGTCGGCATCCGGAGCGTCCGCACCCCTGGTCGCCGACCGGTGCAGGGCACGCGGGACCCCATTTGCCTGTGGGAGGGATACGGATCCTCCGGATCGAGCGGATGCTCCGGATCGTCCCGCGTGGCGGCGACCTCCCATGCGCAACGAGAAGCGATCCGGCGCATCCGACTCGTCCGGAGGATCCGTATCCTCCCCAATTGGCGATAGGGTCCGGCGCACCGACACGTCCCGAGCGGCCGTCCACGTAGCACGGCGCACGCAGCAGCTCTATCTCAACGCCGCGACAACGAGCGCCGCCAGCCCCGCCAGCAGCCCCGCGCCGCCGAGCGCGATGCCGAGCAGCGCCGCGTGCTGCGCGCGTGCCTCCATCGCCTGCAGCGCGAGCGCGGTGCGCGGGTCGGCGACGCTGACGTTCGCCGAGGGCGTGGCCGCGGTCGCCGCGTCCGCGTCGACGAGGATCGACTGCCGCATCACCGACTTCGCGGCCATCACGTCCTCGATCCCCTGCAGGAAGTGGCGCTGGTGGATCCGCTTGCCGACGTCGACGCCCGGCTCCGCGGCCGGGGCGGCCGCCGCCTTCAGCACCGCGTTCTTGATGTCGCCGCCGCTCGCCGGATAGCGCTCCGCCAGCGCGGCGAAGTCGACGTCCGCCGACAGCGGCGTGTGCAGCGGGTGCAGCTGCACCTGCCAGATGCGCTCGCGCTCCGCGGTGCCCGGCATCTCGAACAGCACGTGCGTGCGGATGCGGCGCTCGAACGCCGGGTCGAAGTTCGCCGCGAGGTTGGTCGCGAACACCACCACGCCGTTGAACGCCTCCAGCTCGCGCAGCAGCACGTTGACGACCGTGTTCGCCTCGCGCTCCATCGCCTGCCGCGCGCCGGCCGTGCGCCGCGCCGCGATCGCGTCCGCCTCGTCGAAGAAGAGCACGGCGTCGTCCTCGATCGCCGTGCGGAAGACCGCGGCGACGTTCTTCGCCGTCTCGCCGGCCCACATCGACTCGACGACGGAGTAGTTCACCACCAGCAGCTGCTTCCCGAGCGCGTGCGCGATCGCCTCGGCGCAGATCGTCTTCCCGGTGCCCGGCGGGCCCGCGAAGTTGAACGCGAGGCCGAGCCCCGTCGCGTGCCGCTCGCCGAGGCCCCAGCGCTCGAAGATCAGCGCGTGGTTGCGGACCTGCGCCAGCGCCTGCTCCAGCGTGCGCTGCGTCGCCGACGGCAGGATCACGTCGGCGAAGGTGCGCTCCGGCGTGATGGTGTCGACCGCCTGCCGGCCGCGCCGGCCGGTGAAGAAGCGGAGGAGCGGGGACGACGGCATGCCCGTCGGGCGTGCACGTCGCGGACCCGCGGGCGCGGACGGGCGCGATCGGTCGGCGGTCGCGGTCGGCGCGGGGCGACTACGCCTCGCCGCGGTAGCGGCAGCCCGACGTGCAGGTCTCGCGCACGACGATCTCCGACAGCCCCGGGAGCACCGGTGCGAGCTTCGCCCACAGCCAGCGCGCGAGCACCTCGCTGGTCGGGTTCTCGAGGCCGGGGATCTCGTTCAGGTAGCGGTGGTCGAGCGCCTCGTCGAGCGGCTTCCACGCCGCCTTGAGGTCCGCGAAGTCCATCACCCAGCCGAGCGTCGGGTCGAGCGGCCCGCGCACGTGGACCTCGACCCGGAACGAGTGCCCGTGCAGCCGCGCGCACTTGTGGCCCTCGGGGACGTGGGGCAGCCGGTGCGCCGCCTCGAAGGTGAACTCCCGCCAGATCTCCATCATGCCGGATGGTGGCCGCACCGGGCGCCGCGCGCAACCGGCGACGTCGTGCCGCGCCTTGCGGCGGCGCGCGCCGCCGCCGATCCTCCCGCGCCATGCCCACGCCGCCCCCGTCCCGCCGCCGCTCCCCGACCGTGCTCGCGCTCGTGGCCCTCGCCGCGGGCCTGGCGCTCGGCGCCGCGGCCGCCGCCACCGACGCGCCGCTCCTCCGCACGCTGGTACGCGTGGTCGAGCCGCTGGGCGCGCGGTGGGTGAGCGCGATCCGCATGACGCTCGTGCCGCAGGTGGTCGCGCTGCTGGTGACGAGCGTCGCCGGCGTGGCGGACGTGCGCGCGGTCGGGCGCCTGGGCGCGAAGGCGGTCGGGTGGTTCCTCGCGCTGCTGGTGGGCGCGGCGCTGCTGGCCGCGATCGCCGCACCGCCGCTGATGGCGCTCTACTCGATCGATCCGGCGGCCGCGGCGTCGCTGCGCGCGTCCGCCGCCGACGCCGCGGCCGGCACCGCGGGCGCCGCGCCGCAGCTCCCGACGCTGCGCGGCTTCGTCGTGGGGCTGGTGCCGACGAACCCCGTCGCCGCCGCGGCCGACGCCGCGATGCTGCCGCTGATCGTCTTCGTCGTGCTGTTCGCGGCGGCCGTGACGCGCCTGCCGGCCGCGGGGCGCGATCCGGTGGTGCGCTTCTTCACCGCCGTGCGCGAGGCGATGCTGGTGCTGGTGGGCTGGGTGCTGCGCGTGACGCCGATCGGCGTCTTCGCGCTCGCCGCGGACATGGGCGCGCAGCTCGGCGTCGGCGCGGCCGGGGCGGTGGGGTGGTACGTGCTCGTGCTGTGCGGGCTCGTGACGGTCACGGCGCTCGCGTGCTATCCGGTCGCGGCGCTGTTCGGGCGCATCCCGATCGCGCGCT
>CBHYLO010000150.1:0-8779 GCA_966128675.1 uncultured bacterium
GGCGCTGGGCGGGCGCTGGGCGGGCGCTAGGCGGGCGGCACCCAGATGCGCCCCTCGCGGCGCTCGCGGTCGTCGCGCGCGGGCGGCAGCGCGATCAGCGTGTCGCGGGCGCGCCAGAGCGCGAGCGCCGACGCCAGCGCGTCGAAGGCGTCGTCGGAGCGGGTGGCCGCGGCGCGGGGCGCGGGCGCGAGGTCGGGCGCGTGGCGCGCGAGCCAGGCGGCGCGCGCGTCGGCGCTCGACTTCACGACCGGCTGCACGTAGCACAGCCGCGGCCAGATCTCCAGCAGCAGCGGCTCGCCGCCGCGCGGCGCGTCGAACGGCCAGACCGCGAAGCCCGCGTCGCGCAGCGTGAGGAGGAGCGGCATCCCGCGGATGGAGCCCGTGCCCACCGAGCCCGCGCCCGCGACCTGGAACACCGACTTGGGGCGGATGCCGGTGTGCGCGCCGACCGCGCGCTCGGTCTCGCGGAAGTGCTCCAGCGACGCGTCGCGCCGCGCGCGGTGCTGCCGCCCCCAGAAGGGCGGCGCGTGCGCGGCCAGCCACTCCTCGCCCAGGCCGCGCGCGGCGCGCCACACCGCCGGCGCGTCGCCGCCGTGCCGCCGCACGAACCAGTCGGGGAAGGAGAAGGCGAAGTCGAGCCCCGCCACCAGCCGCGGCTCGCGCACCGCCTCGTCGCACAGGTGCGCGACCAGCGCCTCGCGCGAGCGGCCGTCCTCCAGCCGCACGACGCCCGTCGCGTCCACCTCGCACAGCCAGATGCGGCGCTCGGCCCCCTTCGACGCGCCGGACCAGTCGACGGCGATCGCGCGGGCGACGGCGTGGGGCGCGTCGGGCGTGGGAGCGGGCATGAGGGCGTCGCGCGTGGCGTTGCTGGGGGTGGGGGCGGCGGGTACACTGCACGCCGGTCCGGACGCCGCGCCCTGCTGCAAGAGCTGCACGCGCGCGCGTCCCACGCGTCCCCTCGTCCTCCCGCATGCGTCGCCCGTCCCTCGCGCTGCTCGCCGCCGTCCTCGCCGCCGCCTGCGGTGGCGGCGACCCCACGGGTCCCACGCCGACGCCGCCCGTCACCCCGCCCGTCACCCCGCCCGTCACGCCCCCCGTGACGCCGCCCGTCACCCCGCCGGTCACGCCGCCCACCACGGCGCCGGACACGCTGCCCGCGCTGCGCCGCGAGTTCCGCGGCGTGTGGATCGCGACGGTGGGGAACATCGACTGGCCGTCGCGCAACAACCTGTCGATGGCGCAGCAGCAGGCGGAGCTCGGGGCGCTGCTCGACCGCGCGCAGGCGACGGGGCTCAACGCGGTGGTGTTCCACATCCGCCCCGCGTCCGACGCCGTCTACCGCTCGACGCTGGAGCCGTGGGCGCTGCTGCTCACCGGCACGCAGGGCACCGACCCGGGGTGGGACCCGCTGGAGTGGGCCGTGCGCGAGGCGCACCGGCGCGGGCTGGAGCTGCACGCGTGGTTCAACCCGTTCCGCGCCGGCAACTCCAGCGACACGACCAGCCGCCTGTCGCCGACGCACGTCTGGCACGCGCGGCGCGACCTGGTGCGCGTCTACGGCACGCAGCTCTGGCAGGACCCGGGCGAGCCCGCGGTGCAGGACCGCACGATGGCCGTGATGCTCGACGTCGTGCGCCGCTACGACGTGGACGGCGTGCACATCGACGACTTCTTCTATCCGTACCTGCAGCGCAACGCGGCGAACCAGATCATCGACTTCCCCGACAGCGCGACCTACGCGCGCTACGGCGGCGGCGTGGCGCGCGCGGACTGGCGGCGCGCGAACGTGAACCGCTTCGTCGAGCGGATGTACCGCGAGGTGCACGCGGTGAAGCCGCGGCTCAAGGTCGGCATCAGCCCGTTCGGCATCTGGCGCCCCGGCAACCCCGCCGGCATCACGGGGCTCGACTCCTACAGCGAGATCTACGCGGATTCGCGCACCTGGCTGCAGAACGGGTGGCTGGACTACCTCGCGCCGCAGCTCTACTGGCAGATCGACCCGCCGCGGCAGTCGTTCACCGCGCTGCTGGACTGGTGGACCGCGCCCGCGCAGAACGCCAAGGGCCGCCACGTCTGGCCGGGCGTCGCGACGTACAACGTGCGCGATCTCTCCTGGCCGGTGACGGAGATGACGCGACAGGTCGAGGCGACGCGCGCGCTGGCCAGCCGCGGGCCGTCGACGGGCGTGCTGCTGTACAACGCGACGACGACGCTCAGCTGGAACGGCGGCGCGGTGACGAACGAGCTGGCGCGCACCGTGTTCGGCGACCGCGCGGTGCCGCCCGCGAGCCCGTGGCTGGACGCGACCGCGCCCGCGCGCCCGACGGTGACGGTGGCGGAAGCGACCGGCAGCGGTGGCGCGCGCGAGTGGACGCTGACGCTGGCGCCCGGCGACGCGGACGCGGTGCGCTGGTGGATCGTGCGCTGGCGCGTGAACGGCGCGTGGACGCAGCAGCTCGTGTTCGGCGACGAGCGCTCGTTCACGGTGCGCCCGGGCGCGACGCCGCTCGACCGGATCGCGGTGCACGCGATGGACGCCGCCGGCAACGCGAGCGAGCCGCTGCGCTGGCCCGCGCCGACGGTGCTGGCCGCGCACTGACGCGCCACGCGTGATGCGGGACGCCCGGTGGCCACTGGCCACCGGGCGCCTTCGTCATCGCGAACCGGCGAGCGGTCAGGCGCGCGCGCGGCGGCGACGCGCCACCAGCCCCACGCCCGCCAGCCCCGACGCCAGCAGCGCGTACGTGCTCGGCTCCGGCACCGTGGTGTTCGCGTCGCGCACGAGCGTCAGGCGGACGTTGTCGAGCGCGGGGCCGTTGGCGGTCCCGCCGCTCGCGCTCTCGAACGCGAGCACGCCGTTCGCGAAGCCGGCCGTGAAGTCCCACGTCTGCGTCTGCCAGCCCATGCCCGTGCCGCCGACCGGGAAGCTCCAGTTGAACGCCTGCGTGAGCGCCGACGGGTCGGAGAGCGCGGCGATCGACGGCGCCCAGTACACGCGGATCGTCGACGCGCCGAGGCCGTTGCTCGACTGGTCGAACTGCAGGCGGTACTGGTTGCCCGCGCCCAGCGCGACGCCCTGGTAGATGCCGCCGAAGCCCTGGTCGCCGTTCAGGTCGAGCGAGCGCACGCCGTCCGACGCCGGCCAGAAGGTGCCGATGTAGTCGATGTTCGCCTTGTAGACCGTCCAGCCGGTGATCTGCGTGTTGCCGACGGCGTGCGTCGTGAAGCTGCCGCCCGGGTTCACCGCGGCCGACTCGAAGCTGCCGTTCGTGAGCTGGGCGGACGCCACCGATGCGCTGGCCGCGAGCGCGAGGAGGCCGGAGAGAGCGAGGCGCATGGATCGTCGTCGCGAGGGGTGAACGGGGCGACGGGCCGTCTGCGCGTCGCGCCGCGCTCAGGCGGAGCGCGGACGGAAGGTGCGGCGAATGTGACGACTCTGCAATGTGGCGGGGTCGCCACAGCCGCTCCGTCCCGGCCGCTCGGTCCCGGCCTCTCGGTCCCAGGCGCTCAGTCGCGGACGAGGAGCACCTTGCCGCCGCGCCCCTCGCGCGCGGCGTGGACGCAGGCGGCGCGGGCCTGCGACAGCGGGTAGGTCGCCTCGACGGGCGTGCGCAGCGCACCGGTCGCGACCAGCCGCCCCACCTCCCCGAAGACGAGCGCCTGCTCGCTCGGCGACGCCTTGCGGAACCAGGGCACCAGCCAGAAGCCGCGCAGCGTGGTCTCGTGGAAGATCAGGTCGCGCGGGTCGAGCGCGATCGGCTCGCCCGACAGCCCGCCGTAGTTGACGACGGTGCCGCCGTGCGCGAGGCAGCGCATGAGCGCGCGGGTGCCGCGCCCCGCCACGGCGTCGAGCGCGAGGCGCAGGCGCGCGGGGTCGCCGCCGGCCGCCTGCATCGCGTCGTGCACACGCGTCGTGAGGTCGGGCCCGTCGACGACCACGACGTCGCCGCCGAGCGCGCGCACGTCCTCCACGGCGCTCCCGCGGCGCACGACGTTGACCGTGCGCACGCCGCGGGCGCGCGCCACCGCGACGACCGCCGCGCCGACGCCGGAGTTGGCGGCGTTCTGGATCACCCAGTCGCCCGGCGTGAGCGACACGAACTTGTCCAGTAGCAGCACGGCGGTCGGCGGGTTGGCGCCGAGCATCGCGAGCTGGAGGTCGTCGCCGGGCGGCAGCGGGAAGAGCGTGGCGGCCTTCAGCAGCACGCGCTCGCGCCAGGTGCCGGGCGCCGTCAGCAGCAGCACGCGGTCGCCGACCTTGAGGTGCGTGACGCCGTCGCCGAGCACCGTCACCTCGCCGACGCCCTCGTAGCCGGGCACCGCGGGGAGCGGCGGCTTCACGCCGTAGCTGCCGGCGATCGTGAGCAGGTCGGACGGGTTGATCGGCGACGCGACGAGCGCCACGAGCACCTCGCCCGCGCCGGGCGCCGGCGGGTCGGGCAGCTCGACCACCTCGAGGACGTCGGCGGGAGCGCCGGTGCGGGAGAACTGGGCGGCGAGCATGGAGCGCCTCGATGGGTGGGGATGCGGAGGGCGGGATGCGGAGCGCGTCGGTGTGCGGGTCCGAACGAACGGCCAAGTGGCGGCATTCGCAAGGAAGCGATCTGACGACGGCCGATGACGGCGGATGGCTCCGCGTGGCGGCTATTCGCGTCGCCCTCCACCGGAGCCATCCACTCCTATCCGATCCTTTCAGCTCTCTTCCCTGCCAACGCCGTTCGGGTCCGGCGCACCGGACGCCGAGGACACGGAGCCGGAGCCGCGGCCCGCAGACGCAGCGCGCGCCCGCACCATGCGTGGTGCGGGCGCGGTCACCCGGGGGCGGGTGGGACGGCCGGTCGGACCGGCCGGACGTGCGGTCAGAGCGTGCGGTCAGAGCATGCGGCGGCGGCGTGCGATCGCGCCCCACGCCACGACGCCGGTGCCGAGCAGCACGAGGCTCGCGGGCTCCGGGGTCACCGTGACGGCCGCGGCGGCCGCGGCGTTCGTCGCCATGAGCCACGCCGGCAGCGACGCGCCCGTCGTGCCGCCCACGGTGCCGTTGCCGCCGCGCGAGAAGTCGAAGTCCGCGGCGCTCTCGGTGCGGCCCGGGGCGTTCGTGCCCGGCAGCCCCGACTCGGCGTCCCGGTTGAACGACGCGTGCGCGTTGGCGTGCAGGGCGCGCATCGCGAGGCCGCGGCCGTGCACGTCGTCCGACTGGCCCGCGCCGTCGCGGGCGTCGGCGCCGATCGCCCGCTCGAGCTCCGACGCGCCGTCGGCGCCCGGCAGGCCGAGGCGCAGGCGGGCCACGCCGGGGACCCGCGCGGCGGCGCTGCTCGGCAGCGCGCGCTGCAGCAGGTCGAGGCCGGGGAGCAGGAAGCGCTGCCAGCCCGTGCTGCGCGCCGCGGCGACGAGCGCGCCCGCGCCGCGGCCCGCGCCCTCCGCGTCCGGCAGGCCGAAGAAGGTCGGCCAGAACGCGCCGTCCTCGTCGTCGTCGCCCTCCTGGAACGCCTGCACCGCCTGATACTCGAGCTCGACGTTCGCCAGCGGCGCCTCGATCCCGAGCGCGCCGGGAAGCCGGCTGGCCAGCTGGGCGGCGACGCCGGGCGCGACGGCCGCGTCGCCGCCGCGCGCCGTGCCGTGCGCCGACGACCGCGCGACCGACTGCGCATCCGCCGCGGTCACGCCGATGGTGAGCGCCAGGGTGATGATGCCGGCGGTGCCGGAAGCTGCTCGCATGCGAAGACCCCTCCCCCCGATGATGATGCTGCGCACACTCGATCGCACCGCGCGGAACGGGCAGCGTCCGCGGTGTGTACGCAGCGCATGGCACACCGCAAACCATGCGCCAGTCACACGGTCGGGCGTGCTCGGGGTCACGGCGGTGCCGCCGCACGGCCGCGCGATCGGCGGCCTCGCCCTCGCGCGGTACGCGGTGTGCCGGATGCCACGCCCCCTTCGCCATCGCGAGCCCGTCGCGCAGCATGGTACGGCTGACTCATTGTCGCCTCGCGCGCGTGCCTTCAGCTTGCGCGGCGTGACCGATCCTCGCCGTCGTCCTCGCGTGACCGCCGCCGCGCCCGCGGTCGGCCTGCTGCTCGCCGCGAGCGCCGCGTCCGCGCAGGACTCCATGCACGTCCACGCGCACGCCCGCGAGCGCGCCCGCGTCAGCGCCGACGTCACCGCGCTCGCCGTGCGCGCGCTCCGCAGCGTCGAGGGGCGCACGATCGACGAGGGCTACCTCACGCAGCCCGTCGTCATGGCGCACGCGCCGCTGTGGCGCGGGCGCGTGCGATTCACCGGCACGCTCAACCTCGAGGCGCTGACGCTGCGCGACGGGCAGCTCACGCCCGGGAGCTACGGCGAGGGCTTCGTCGACCGGCGGCATCCGCACACCTTCGTGCACGAGGCGATGGCGAGCGTCGCGGGGCGCCCGCTCGGCGGCCCGCTGCGCGCGTCGCTGGCGGCGGGCAAGGGCTTCGTCCCGTTCGGCACCGACGACCCGATGCTGCGCCCGTTCGTGCTCTTCCCCGTGAACCACCACCTCGCGCAGGTGCTGGAGCGCTACGTGGCGATCGCCGGCGTGCGCGTGCCCGGCGCGCTGCTGGAGGGCGCGACCTTCGGCGGCGACGAGCCCGCCGGGCCGTGGGCGTGGCCGCGCGCGCGGCGCTTCGGCGAGGCGTGGGCGGGGCGCGCGACGCTGCTCCCGCTGGAGCTCGCGGGCGGCGCCGCGCCGGGCGCGCTGGAGCTGTCGGCCAGCCACGCGTGGGTCCCGTCGCCCGAGGAGCCGACCGGCGTGGGCCTCGACCAGCGGAAGTCGAGCCTGGCCGCGCGCTGGGCGACCGCCGACGGCGCGGTGACGGATGCCGCGCTCGGAGGGTACGCGCTGCTGGAGTGGGCGCGCACCGACGAGGTGCGCGGCGCGCGCCGCGCCTTCCGCTACCAGAGCGTGCTCGCCGAAGGGTCGGCCTGGCGTGCCGTGCGGGGGAGCGTCGTGTCGCTGGCCGCGCGCGCCGAGCGCACCGGACGACCCGAGGAGGAGCGGCTGCTCGACCCGTTCCGCACGGTGCGTCCGCACTTCGAGCAGAACGTCCTGGGCATCACCGAGTGGCGGATCCTCACGCTCGCGGCGTCGGTGCGGCCGCGCGCGGGGCGGCTCCGCCTCGCGCCGTTCGTCGAGGCCGCGCGCGCGGCGCCCCGCGCGCTCGTCCGTCCGTCCGCCTTCCAGCCCCAGCTCTTCTACCGCGCGCGCGTGCAGTGGACGCTCGCCGCGGGTGCGCGACTCGGCCTCGGCCGGCCGCACGGGCGCATGGGGCGCTACGGCGTCGCCGCCGCGCACTGAGCGCGCGCCCGACGTCCCACCTTCGATCGATCCTCATGCGCCGCTCGACGATCCTCCTCCGGCTCGCGCTCACCGCAGCGCTGGCCGCCTGCAGCTCCGGCGACGACGGCGGCAAGGGCACCGTGGAGCCGCCGCCGAATCCCGGCACCGGCTCCAGCGGCGGCACCAACACCCCGGCCGCGATCGCGGTGGTCGGCCAGGGCGTCGTCACCGATCGCGTGACGGCCGAGGTGACGGCGCGTGGCCAGTGGGTGTACACGTCGTCGTGGGGGCAGCGGTACGCCCGCGGCAACGTGGTCTACGTCTGGAACGGCACGGGCAACGTGCCGGTGCTGACGGACACGCTCATCATCGACGGCGTGGGGACGACCGGCGACGTGCAGGTGAGCGACGACGGCACGCTGCTGGTGGTGGCGACGGAGCCGCGGCCGGAGGGCTCGCTGGTGCTCTACAGCCTCGTCGATCCCGCGCACCCGCGCTTCATCATGCGCTACAAGACGCCGAACCTCGCCAACGGCGTGCACACGGCGCAGGTGACGCGCGTCAACGGGAAGCTGTACGCGTTCGCGGCGATCGACCCGGCGCCCGGCGTGCCGGCCCGCCTCACGATCGTCGACCTGAGCACGCCGTCGGCGCCCACCGAGGTCTGGTCGCAGTCGATGGGGCAGCCGTTCGTGCACGACACGTTCGTGCGCGACGGGCTGCTGTTCACCGCCAACTGGGACGAGGGCGTGGTGGTGTGGGACATCGGCGGCGGCGCGCGCGGCGGCTCGATCTCGGCGCCGGTGCGCATGGGGAGCGTCGTCACGCGCCCCAGCATCAGCGGGCCGGGCGCGTCGGTGCACAACGTCTGGTGGCTGCACACGGACGGCCGCAAGCGCTTCCTCGCGGTGGGCGAGGAGCTCACCACGGGCGCGACGATCGGCAACTCGTCGGCGGGCGACGTGCACATCGTCGACATCAACGACCTCGCGAACCCGTCGAGCTGGCGCGAGGTGGCCGTCTACCGCGTGCCGAACGCGGGCACGCACAACTTCGTCGCCGACGAGGCGCGCGGCATCCTGTACGCGGCGTACTACGACGGCGGCGTGCGCGCGATCGACGTGCGCGGCGACCTGGGAACGTGCGCCGCGTCGGAGAAGACCACCGACGGCCGCTGCGACCTGGTGAAGATGGGCCGCGAGCTCGGCGTCGCGCTCGCGGGCTCGCCGCGCACGCGCGAGCCGCGCACGGGGCAGGAGGCGGCGCCGTTCGTGTGGGGCGTGGAGCTGACGAGCGACGCGCTGTGGGCGTCGGACATGATGGGGGGGCTGTTCAAGCTCCGGCCGTTGACCCGGTAGGGCGGAGGACGGAACGGCGGAGGACGGTGAAGCGGAGGACGGAGAAGCGGAGGACGGAACGACGTGAGACGATGAGGCGGACCTTCGAGCTTGACGCTTCAAGCTCGAAGGGTCC